>DATHTI010000130.1:0-16764 GCA_035463335.1 Pyrinomonadaceae bacterium
GCGACAGGAATGATCAGGTTTACTTGTCCGACGAAGTTTGCTGGCTCGGGTTCGGGGATTGGAGTTGGTTCTGGTGGTAGTGGTGTTCCGAGCGCGATCGGATTACCTGCTGGAAGCTCGATTGCGGGCGGTAGCGGCGTCGTCGTCCGGTAATTGATCGCCAGCCACACCAGCGACACAATCACCAGAAACACAACACACAGCAGGATTCGAAGCCTCAGCATGGAACGCTTTGAACACAAGCAGCGTTCCAAACCATCCACAGATTACACAGATATTGTTTCTGTGTAATCTGTGGATGGCATTAGCGTTCTAATCCGAGTGGCAAGAGTGGCCGTGGCGTCGTGCCCTCGAAAAACCAGCTCGCCCCGACACGCAATCGATGGTGCCACGTCGGCAGCCGCGACGTGTACAACGCAAACCTCGCCTGCCGCGCCAGCGCGCCACCAAACGCCTTCCCGCCAGTCAGCACAGCCGCCCGCTCCGTTCCCAGACTAAGCGCTTCACCAAGCTCCTCGAAATGCTTCGACTTCATTTCCTTTCCTTCGAGATAAGCCTTGATGTTGCTTCCCGCGAGATTCCCCTGCTGAAACGCAAGCTGCGCCGTGCCGGCGAGCGTCGGCGTAGCATCAGGATAGTAGGCAATATCGCCCAGTGCGAAGACGTTCACGTATTGCGACAACTGAAACGTCGGTTTCACGATCAGCAGGCCACGCTGATTCTTCTCCACGTCAAGGTGTTCGATCAGCGGATTCATCTTTACGCCACCGGTCCACACGACTGCCGCAGTTTTCAAACTCTCCTGGTTTCCGTCGCGCTCAAACGTGATCCCGTCCGGCGTGACTTTCACCACGCGTGTGTTCGTGTACGCCTCAACACGCGACTCGCGCAAAGCATCGTCGACGAACTCACGAATCTGCTCGCCCATTCCGGGAACAACCCGGTCGCTCATTTCGATCACGATCACGCGTGGCTCGCCATGCAGTCCGCGACGCTTAAACGCATCGTTCAGCAGGTCAGCCATCTTCGTAGACAGCTCGCAGCCACTCGCGCCCGCGCCGACCACCGCAAAGGTCACCTCGCGATGCACTTCCTCCGCCGGCAGGTCAGGCGGAATGCGATCGAGTGCCGCGAGCATCCGGGCGCGTATATTTTCTGCGTGCCTGAGTTTTCGAAATGGCATCGAAAACTCTTCCGCCCCTTCGACGCCGGCGTAATTGGTGATCCCGCCGAGGGCGAGCACGAGCACGTCGTAGCTCAGCGTTTGCTGGTTCGCGAGGGAGACGGTTTGCGACTTGAGATCAACGCCAGTGGCCGCGCTCTTAACAGTATGCACGTCCTCCTCGAAGAGCTCGCTGTATCTCGGCGCGATATGCCATTCTTCGACTTCCCCGCTCAGGTACTCATAGAGCATGGGCGTAAACAGGAAATGATCGGCGTCGCTGACGAGGGTCACGTCCGCGGCTCCACCTATTTCAAGCGCGGTAAAGACACCCCCGAAGCCCCCTCCGAGGATCACAATTTTTGCTTTTGCCATTCGCGGGATAGTACACCGAATTTAGCCGACAAAAGGCACAAAAATCACAAAAAGATAAAACCTTAAACTGTATGAAGGCTGACCGCCGACATTCTCCTCACTATGTGCCTTTTGTGCCTTTTTGTGGCTGTTTTCGCTTGCATTTGTGCGTTTTGGCGGGCTCATGTTAAAGTGGGACGCTTTTTAAGTTTAGCGGTTGCCGCTTTTAGCGGAGTGTACTGCGGTCGAGGAGGACCATTTCAGCAAGTGGCGTTAGCAAAACAAACCAAGGAACAGATAGTCACTGACTTCCGTACGCATGAGTCAGATACCGGGTCACCACAAGTCCAGGTGGCGCTTTTGAGCAAGAGAATCAACGACCTCACAGAGCATTTTAAGACCCACAAGAAAGACAATCATTCGCGGCGCGGCCTGCTGAAAATGGTCTCGCAACGTCGCAGTCTGTTGGATTACTTAAAGCGCACTGATATCGAACGCTACCATGAGGTAGTTAATCGTCTGGGTCTGCGCCGTTAGATTCAAACGTTGAGAGAGAGCTTCGAATCTCTGTTCAGTTAAAGCCCGCGTCTATCGAAGAGCTTGTGGCAGTGCCGAACGTGACGGCGATTGACTGCAAACAAGCGGACGTGTACGGCCCAAAGCTTCGAGCATAGGCGGCATGAGCTTCACGGTTCAAGAGGCTCGTGCCGCCTTTTTTAGTTGCTGCTTTTCAGCCCTTCACCGCATCACGTTGGCGGCCCAGAAATCTTAAGAGCAAATGCTCGCAAACAGCGAGGCGCACCACATGAGTTTGGCAGCGCTCGCGACCTGACCAGTGTTCAGGTGTAGCGTGCTAAGGAGAATAGAAATGTCACAAAGGAAATACCTCAAAGAATCAATCAAGCTTGGCGATAAGGAGTTGACCGTTGAATCCGGCCGCGTTGCAAAGCAGGCGGACGGCTCTGTCGTGATCCGTTATGGCGACACCATGTTGCTGGTCGCCGCAGTTAGTGCTCCCAGCGCCCGCGAAGGAATTGATTTCTTTCCCCTCACGGTCGAGTATCGTGAAGCAAACTACGCGGCCGGGCGCATCCCCGGTAATTACTTCCGGCGCGAAGGCCGTCCCAACGAAAAGGAAGTCCTGACCAGCCGCCTGATCGATCGTCCCTGTCGTCCACTCTTTGCCGAAGGTTTTCGAAACGAAACTCAGGTTATTGCCAGCGTAATTTCAGCGGACCCCGATAACAATCCCGACGTTATTGCCATCACGGGCGCGTCGTGCGCCCTTTATCTATCAGACATTCCGTTTCTGAATCCTATCGCGGGTGTGCGTATCGGATTGATCGAGGGACGTTACATTATCAACCCGACTTACGACGAAGTACGTGAGTCGCGTTTGAACCTGATCGTCGCCGGAACTGAAGAAGCGATCGTGATGGTCGAAGCCGGTGCGAGTGAAGTTTCGGAAGAGATCATGGTCGAGGCCCTGATGCTCGCGCACAAGGAGATCAACCGTCTCTGTCGCTGGCAGAGAGAGCTTTACAAAGCGCTCGAGATTCAGAAACGCGAAGTGGCGGCGGTCGAGCTCGACCCCGACATGACACGCGAGATCACCGAGCGTTATGCGGAAAATTTGCGCGTTGCGCTCGACACGAGCGGTCAGGAAAAACGCGCCAGCTACGCTGCGGTCGATGCATTGAAGAAGGAAGTTGTTGACTCATATCAGGAGGATCAGCCTGAGCGACGTGCGATGGCGAAAGTGATCTTTGATCAGCTCAAAGAAATGGTCTTCCGCGACGATATTCTCAACAAGCGGCGGCGTCCTGATGGACGGCGGTTTTCAGAGATCCGCCCGATCACTTCGGAAGTCGGCTGGCTGCCGCGCGTGCACGGTTCCGCGCTTTTCACACGCGGCGAAACGCAGGCGCTCGTTGCGACAACTCTCGGCACCAAGGAAGACGAGCAGTTCATCGACGATCTCGAGAAGGGTGAAGTCAAACGCCGGTTCCTGCTGCACTATAACTTCCCGCAATACTCGGTCGGCGAAGTCGGGCGTTTCGGTTCGTCGAGCCGCCGCGAGATCGGACACGGTGCCCTCGCGCGACGCGCACTCGAGACGGTCCTGCCTGATGATGCTGACTTTCCTTACACAATCCGCGTAGTTTCAGAGATCACCGAATCAAACGGCTCGTCTTCAATGGCGACAGTTTGCGGCGGCACGCTTTCGTTGATGGATGCGGGTGTGCCTTTGAAAGCTCCGGTTGCGGGCGTCGCCATGGGTCTCGTGATGGAAGGGAACAAGTACGCGATCCTGACCGACATCGCCGGCGCCGAAGATCACTACGGCGACATGGACTTCAAGGTGGCCGGCACGCGCAACGGCATCACGGCGTTGCAGATGGACATTAAGATCGCCGGCATCAACGCGCAGATCATGGCCGAGGCGCTCGAGCAGGCAAAGAAGGGCCGGCTCTACATTCTCGGCGCGATGGAGAAGACGATCGCCGAGCCGCGTGAGCAGATCTCAGCGCTCGCACCGCGCATCATCCAGATCAAGATTAATCCTGACAAGATTCGCGACGTCATTGGACCAGGCGGCAAAGTGATCCGATCCCTCGTTGAAGAGACAGGCGCGAAGATCGACGTTTCTGATGACGGCACGATCTCGATCGCAACTGCGAGTGGTGATGCTGCTGATGCGGCGGTGAATCGTATTCGTGGTCTAACTGCGGAAGCCGAAGTGGGCCAAACGTATCTCGGCACGGTTAACCGCATTGTGGACTTCGGAGCATTCGTGGAGATCTTTCCGGGTACGGACGGGTTGCTGCACATCTCAGAGATCGCGGATCGTCGGGTTAAGGACGTTCGTGACGAGCTGAAGGAAGGGCAGCAGATCCTCGTGAAGTGCATCGGCCGCGAAGGCAACAAGATCAAGCTCTCGCGCAAGGCAGTGTTGCGCGAAGAGAATCGGAAAGCCGAAGCCGCCAGCCAGAGCGACGGCGGCGGCGAATAGACTACCTTGCTTCAAAACCATCCACAGATTACACAGAATCTGTGAAATCTGTGGATGGACCGCTCATTTTGTCCCATTCTCAGACCAGTTGGTCCAAGTTTCAGACATAACTGGCCCATCAGTTTCAAATTCCTCGATTTTCTTCACTCTTTCGAGCGGCCCTTGATTTGCACGTAGTTCTTCACCTTTATCTGTCCAAAAACAGGCGAGAGGCGACAAGGGTGGAATTGGCGTTGTCCCCAGGCGCTCGCTCATCCAGCAAACTGCCGGCAATAACCGAAAACGACGTGCGCCTGGAGTTTTTTGGTTATTAGCACTGTCCTTGTAGTGGATAAGACAAGACGAATCATGGCTTAAGGCGGTTTGTCGCTCAAATCGTATGAATTCAACTACTGCCCAGAACTTTACTAAAAAACCCAGAAAACATGGGCTATCGGGTCGTCTGCTCCCGGCGACTTTGATCATTCTTCTTTTAACTGCGGTGCCCGCCCTGGCTGAGCCGGTAAGAGTCAACCAGGTGGTCCAAACCATTACCAGTTCTCAAGGTGTTCTTGATCTGCGACTCAACACGTTTGCGCAAGATCCGGCGAAACCAGGCCAAACGGTCGCGAAGACTCAAGGTCCAGCTTCGACTCCCGGCAAAACCGAATCGATTATTTCCAGTGTGATAGTTACCGCTGACGGGAAGTCGATCGGTGTCGAAGACATCGAAGACGGCGAAGTTGAAGGCACGATCTGCGACTGCGGCGAAATTTATATAGCCGGCGCCACCGCGTTTCCGAAGTGGCCCTTCCTGTTCCTCGCGGCGGTGCCGATCGTCTTCATAAATAACGATGATGAGCCTGAGGCAGCGCCATCACCGACTCCGCCGTCGACCCCAACGCCCACGTCAACGCCAACGCCCACTCCCGAGCCGGCGTCGCTGCTACTGTTCGGAACGGGTTTGCTGGCTGCTGGTGCGGGTTTGAGAAAGCGTTATGCGAAGTCCAAGGCTTTAGAGCAGATCAAGGGGGACGAATAATGTCACGACGCAACACCATCCTCCATAGTCTCAAGTTTGCTTTCATAGCTTTGCTTGCCTTTGTGTTCTTTGCTGTTCCGGCAACGACAGCGTCTGCCAAGAAGAAGGCAAAGCACGCAACGATTAAGATTCAGACCAATCCGGGCGGTCTTTTGTTGATGATTGACGGTAAGCCGCGCGGCGAAACGACGACGGATTATCGTGCCATCGATCTCGATGCGGGCGTGCACACCGTGCAGGTGAGATTGCCGAACGGCCAGTTTTGGACGCGTGAAGTGGAGTTGCCCGCGGGCCGCGTGAAGTGCGTGGTCGTGAATTACCGTCCGCTACCGCCGTTGCCGAAGTCGCCGTGCCCGTTCCCGGTAAACATCTCCGCGCCGGGCCAGGTTACTGAAGGCGAGATCATCACTTTCACCGCCGACGTCGCTTACAGCGGCAACGCTCCAATTAAATACACGTGGAAAGTCACTCCTTCGAGTGCTTCCATCATCAGTGGCGTAGGCACGTCAACGTTGAATGTCGACTCCACCGGACTCGGCGGACAACGCATCACCGCGACCTTGACTACTGACGATGGATCGTCTGATCCCGCTTGTACTCAGAGTGCGCAGGCAGTGGCGACTGTCGCGCCGTTGAAGAAGACCGTGCTTGTTGCTCGTGAGTTCGACGAGTGTGTTAACTGCACTTTTGACGATCAGAAGGCGCGTCTCGATAACCTTGCAGTCGAGCTGCAAAACGATCCGACCACGCGCGCTTACATCATTGCTTACGGTGGACGGATGAGCCCGGTCGGCCAGGTGGAGAAGCTGATGACTCGTGCTAAGGACTATATAATCAAGCAGCGCGGTATCGATGCTTCGCGACTCACGGTTGTTAACGGTGGTTACCGCGAGGAAGACAGTGTCGAGCTGTGGGTAGTTCCGAGCGGCGCCGCTGCTCCACAAGCCACGCCCACTGTTCAGGCCGGCGAGATCAAGCGCAAGCGTTAAGAAAAATCCATTAACCACAGATTACACGGATAAGATCCGGATTTATAATCCGCTTAATCTGTGGTTAAATGTGACCTCCCTCCAGTTAGCCCCCCTGTAAAATCTCTGTTCAAAACAAGGAGGAGTCTTCATGGCGGAAGACGGCGGTGGTAGCGGCAGTGTCGGCGTTGTCGCGATCGTGGTGATTTTTGTGCTGATCATACTGGTTGGGTTGTTCATGTTTAGAGGACGCATATTTGGAGGTGGAGGAACACAGAAGATCGACGTCAACATTCAAACACCAAGCAAGTAAAACATAGCCACAAAAAGGCACATAAAGCACAAATTGATCGGGCAGATCGTTTGTGCTTTTCGTGCTTCTTTGATAATCCTGTACTCGTGCCAGCACCAAACATCGACACCATCGTTTCTCTCGCCAAGCGGCGCGGTTTTGTTTTCCCCTCGTCCGAAGTTTACGGCGGCCTCGGCAGCGCCTGGGACTATGGTCCACTCGGCGTCGAGCTCTGTAACAACGTCAAACAAGCCTGGTGGCGCTGGCTGGTCTATGAACGCGACGATATCGAGGGCATCGACTCATCGATCATTCTCAACCGGCTCGTCTGGAAATACTCGGGTCACGAAGCGACGTTCAATGATTGGCTCATCGATTGCCGCAAGTGCAAAGGCCGTTTTCGCGCCGACAAGGTTGTTGACAACAAGTGCCCGTCGTGTGGCGCCAGCGACTGGACCGAAGCGCGCCCGTTCAACACCATGCTGCAAACCAAATTGGGCGCTGTGGCAGACGACGATCCGAGCGCGTTGGCTTATCTAAGACCGGAAACCGCCCAGGGCATATTCATCAACTTTTTGAATGTGCAGACGACGATGCGGCGCAAGTTGCCCTTTGGTATCGCGCAGGTCGGCAAGTCTTTTCGCAACGAAGTGACTCCCGGAAACTTCATCCTGAGAACTCGCGAGTTCGAGCAGATGGAGATGGAGTATTTCGTCTCGCCAACTGCCGAACATTCGAAGCTCGTGGACTACTGGGTCGAACAATATCTCGAGTGGTTTGGCTCGCTGGGTCTCGATCGCGAAAATCTTTACCTGTACGAAGTTCCGCCGGATGAGCTGGCCCACTACTCGAAACGCACGGTCGATATCATGTATCGATATTTCCCCGAGCGTGATAAGCCGTGGGAAGAATTGATGGGAATCGCGTGGCGAACCGATTTTGATTTAAGCACTCATTCGAAGAATAAAGTTGACGAGGAAGGAAAGCGCATCAATCCCGACTCGACGGAAGATCTCTCGTACTTCGATGAGGCGGCGAAGCAGCGTTTTTATCCACACGTTATCGAGCCGGCGGCGGGCGTGAACAGGACCGTGCTGGCCGTGTTGATGGATGCCTACTCTGAAAAGACGAACGATAAAGGTGAGACCAGAGTCATCCTCCAACTGAGCCCGCAGCTCGCGCCGATCAAAGCCGCGATCCTGCCGCTCGCGAAGAACAAGCCAGAGATCGTCGGCATGGCGAAGGCAATCAAACGATCGCTGCAACCGGTGCTGCGCGCGGTTTATGATGACACGGGCGGCATCGGAAAACTCTATGCGCGCCAGGATGAGATCGGTACTCCGTTTTGCATCACGGTCGATCACCAATCGCTCGAGGATGAAGCAGTCACGGTGCGCGATCGCGACACGTGGGAGCAGGAGCGGATCAAAGTTGCCGATCTTGCGGAGCATTTACAGAAGCGTTTGAAGCCGTACCCGGTTGCGACGCCAGACTCGATTTAAGTTTTATGCCTGTCGTAAAGAAACGTAATCAACAAACTGAGACGCGGCTTCTGCTCGAGTCGGAGGATCCGGTCGAGCTGCCGCCGGCTGAGATCGATGACCGCGCGGTGCTGGTCCAGTTTGAGAAGTTCAAGCCGTTCATTCCGGAGTTGCTGGAGACGTTGCGCGCGGGGACGGTTGCGGAGCCGGTGCCGGTGATGATTGACGGCTCGACTTTCGCGATTCATGGGACCACGCGAACTTTCTGGGTGAAGCTCTGGCACGCCGCCGGTAGCGAGATGACGAAGATCGATCGCGCACAGGTGATCAGTTGCCTGCCATCTACGCGTGGCGTGCAGGTCGTCGTCGATTCTCCTGAAGAAGATCCGTAAAAAAATCCGTGTCATCCGTGGTTAATGTCTCGTCCCTTGCCCGCGCCATTCACGACGCGGGCGGTCGTGCTTTGCTCGTCGGTGGCTGTGTTCGCGACGCTCTCATGGGCATGCAACCGAAAGACTGGGACCTCGAAGTTTACAACCTGGATCCGGCGCGCCTGCGCGAGATCCTCGACCGCTTTGGTCCAGTCAACATCGTCGGCGAAGCATTCACCGTCTATAAGCTCGGCCAACATCTCGACGTCTCGATTCCGCGCCGCGAGCGCAAGGCAGGACGTGGTCACAAGGCTTTCGTGATTGAAGGCGATCCGTCGATGAGCATCGCCGAAGCGGCGCGCCGTCGCGATTTCACCATAAATGCTATCTTGCAGGATCCGCTCACGGGGGAGCTGATCGATCCGTTCAATGGCCAGGTTGACATCGACAGGCGTGTTCTTCGCGCAGTCTCGCAAGACACGTTTGGGGAAGACAGTTTGCGCGTGCTGCGTGCGGCGCAGTTTGCAGCGCGATTTGATTTCCAGATTGATCCGGAAACGATTGAGCTTTGTCGCACGATCGATCTGAGCGATCTGCCTGCCGAGCGGATCTGGGGTGAGATGGAGAAGCTGTTGATGCGAGCTTCGCGCCCGTCGATCGGGCTCGAGTGGCTGCGGCGACTCGGCGCGATCGAGAAATTGTTTCCGGAGATTCAGAGCCTGATCGGAGTGCCGCAGGATCCGGAATGGCATCCGGAAGGCGATGTGTTTGTACACACGCAGCTTGCGATCGATCGTGCGCGCGAGTTGATCGATGATCTTCCATACCCGCGACAAGTCACGGTCATGCTGGCGGCGCTCGCGCACGATTTCGGCAAACCGGCGACGACGGAGTTCCTCGAAGGGCGGTGGCGTTCGCGTGGACATGAAGAAGCAGGCGTGCCGCCGTCTGAGAGTTTTCTCGATCGCATCAATGTGCACACGATCGATGGTTACAACGTGCGCGCACAGGTGATTGCGCTCGTGCGCGAGCATTTGAAGCCGGGGGAGTTTTACAAGAAGCGTGACGAGGTTGGCGAGGGTGCCTTTCGTCGTCTGGCGCGTCGTTGCGAGCCGGACCTTTTGTATCGAGTAGCGAAGGCTGATTCGCTTGGGCGCAATGCGGAGTGGGTGCCGCGTGAGAAGTGGTACGGCTCGGAGGCGCAGGAATGGTTTATCCAGCGCTCGCGTGAGTTGCAGGTAGAGCAGCGCCCGCCGGACCCGTTACTTTTGGGACGACACTTGTTGGATCTGGGCATCGACCCCGGGCCGCGGATGGGCGAGATTACGCGTGCGGTTTACGAGATGCAATTGGATGGACGCGTGCGAAGCCTCGATGACGCTATAGAAGAAGCAAAGAAGATAATTAGCCACAAAGAAGCACCAAAAACTCAAAATGAATAATTTTCTTTTTTGTGTTTTTGTGCCTTTTTGTGGCTAATCATCTTTGTGGCTGCTGCTGTGTGACGCAGTGGATCGTGCCCATGCCCCAGACGAGTGGCTCGCAGTTGATCGGCACGATCTGGCGAGTAGGGAAGAGTCGTTGCAGCGTGTCGACCGCTCGCTGATCATTTGAGTGACCAAAGATGGGTGCGAGAACGACGTTGTTGGCGATGTAGAAATTTGCGTAGCTCGCCGGCAGACGTTCGAGATCGCGCGTGGTCGTGCTGCTTCCACCGACAATTCCCGGCATCGGTAAAGTGACGACCTCGAAAGACTTTCCCCTCGCATCGCTCATCGATCTGAGCCGCTTCAGATTGTCTTGCAGGATCTCGTAATTCGCGTCCGCGGGATCATCTTCAACTGCGCAAACGATCATATCGGAGGCGACGAAACGAGCAATGTCGTCGATATGCCCATCAGTGTCGTCGCCGACAATGCCTTCGCCAAGCCACAAAACCTTCGTCACGCCGAGATAGTCTTTCAAATACTGCTCAATCTCTTCACGCGACAGATCGGGATTGCGGTTTGGATTCAAAAGACATTGCTCGGTCGTCAGCACGCACCCGGCGCCGTTTACTTCAATCGATCCACCCTCCATCACGATTCCCGGTGAAAACCTTTTCATATTCAGAAACGATTCCAGACGCTGTGGCACGGTGTCGTCCTGCTTGAGCACTTCGTACTTGTTACCCCAGGCGTTGAAGATCCAGTCGTTGAAAGCACCCTCACCGTTTGGACCAACCAGAAAGTTTGGTCCATAGTCGCGAATCCACGAATCGACTGTCTGAATGTGATGGAAGCGAATGCGCGAAGACGCGGCCGCGCTACACCGGTCACGCACGGCTCGTTCTGTTTCGTCGTCGTCAACCAGCAGGTTGACGATCTCGTGTGGCGTGAGCGCGGAGATCATCTCGAGGTAGATCTGCTCGACCTGCGTCACGCGATCGGGCCAGGTTTCGGGATCTTTGGGCCACGTGAGCCACGTCGAATGATGGGGGTGCCATTCCGCGGGCATGCGGAAGCCGAGCTCTGACGGCGTTTGTGGTCCTTGTTCAGCCATCGAGAGTTTGAGACCGCGGAGTTTTTAAACGGAAGTACCGGTAGATGCCGACAAGACTAATCAGCACCCAGAAGACTTCCATAAGAAAAGCGGAGAGGTTGAAGTTGATGCGGAGTGAAATGATGATCAAGCCCGCGCCCATTGCGTTCAAAAGAGAGTAAGCCAGTCCGCCGCTGCTGAGTTTGTTCAACTGCAACATAAGGTAAGCAATTATCAGCACCACGACGCCGATGTTGCCGATCAGATCGAACAAGCTGTATTTCATACTGGTCCACCGAACCGGAAACGCAATCCATCATAAGCGTCGATGCGACGGTCACGCAGGAAGGGCCAGTTTTGTCGAGTCTCTTCGATCTTGGAAAGATCGCATTCGACGACCAGCACTTCTTCCTTGTCTGCCGGGGCTTTGGCGATGATCCGACCAAACGGATCGGCGACAAACGACTGCCCCCAAAAGTTCAGCTTGCCTTCGCGGCCTACACGATTGACGACCACGACATAAACTCCATTCGCAATCGCATGTCCACGTTGAATTGTCTCCCACGCGGAGTGCTGGGCCTCGTTCATCTCCTGCTCTTCGTCAGGCAGCCAACCGATCGCCGTTGGATAAAACAGAAACTGTGCGCCCCCGAGTGCCGTCAGCCGCGCCGCTTCCGGAAACCACTGGTCCCAACAGACGAGCGTGCCGATTTTGCCGTAAGCGGTGTCGTGAGATTGAAAGCCGAGATCTCCCGGCGTGAAATAAAACTTCTCGTAGTAAAGCGGATCGTCGGGAATGTGCATCTTGCGATACTTACCCGCAATTTGTCCGGACGCGTCGATCATCACGGCAGTGTTGTGATAAACACCGGCGGCGCGCTTTTCGAAAAGCGAGGCGATGATGACGACCTTTTTTTGCCGCGCTACTTTGCTGAGAGCTTCCGTCGATGGGCCCGGGATTGTTTCCGCCAGTTTAAAGAGCTGAATGTCTTCTGTCTGGCAGAAGTACTGCGAGCGAAAGAGCTCCTGCAAGCAAACAATCTGGGCGCCGCGTTTGGCTGCGTCATTGATTCCGGCAATTGCCTTCTTGAGGTTCTTTTCCGGCTCAGGCACACAACTCATCTGCACTAAACCGACAGTAGTTACGTCGGCGGCTCGATTTTTCTTCGGCATGTCGCGCAGTATAACAAAGCCCTTTCCGCAGATTACACAGAGATCTGCGTAATCTGTGGATAGTGCGGTTTGGACATTAGAGTTTCTACTTGGGTAAGATGTCCGGTCATTTTTAGCACGCTACTGGAAAGAGTAATGAAATGATCGAATTTGAGCTGACTGAAGATCACAAGGCCCTGGTGCAAACAGTGCGCGAGTTTGCGCTGAAAGAAGTCGCGCCGCACATCAAAGAATGGGATGAAAAGCAGCAATTTAATCCTTCGATACTGAAGAAGATGGCCGCCCTGAATCTCCTCGGAGTTTGCATTCCGGAGGAATATGGCGGTGCTGGCTTCGATTACATCTCGCTCGGGCTCGTGTGCGAGGAGCTGGAAGCCGTTGACACTTTTTTGCGCGTAGTGATGTCGGTGCACACGGGATTGAACTCGTTGACGCTCTACACGTGGGGCACTGAAGAGCAGAAGCAGAAATATCTCATACCGCAGGCGAGAGGTGAAAAGATCGCCACCTATGGTTTGACTGAGCCGGGCGCCGGCTCTGACGTGGTGGGCGCGCGTTCCACTGCGCGTCGTGAAGGCAACGAGTGGGTGCTCAACGGCGAGAAGATGTGGATCAGCCTGGCTGATGTTGCTGACAACTTTCTTTTCTTCTGTTGGACCGACGAAGAAAAGAGACGCAAGCGCGATCACACCGGCATGTCGTGTTTTATCGTCGAGCGCAGCATGAAGGGTTTTTCATCGGGAACGATACACGGCAAGCTCGGCATCCGCGCCGGCAACACGGGTTACTTTTCGTTGCAGGACGTGCGAGTGCCGCAGGAGAACATGGTTGGTGAAGAAGGCGAGGGCTTCAAGATCGCGATGTTCGCGCTCGAGCAGGGCCGTTACACCGTTGCATCCGGAGCGACGGGAGTAATTCGCGCCTCACGCGACGCCTCGGTTGCTTATGCAAACACGCGCGAAACGTTTGGTACGAAGATCGGTAATCACCAGCTAGTGAAGCAGAAGATCGCAGAGATGGAAGCCGATTACCAGATGAGCCACTTGTTGTGGCTGCGCGCCGGCTGGCTAAAGAACGAGGGCCAGCCAAACGCGAAGGCAACGAGCCTCGCCAAGTGGCAAGCCACCACGCGCAGTGAGAAGGCTGCCTCGATGGCCATTGAGGTCCACGGCGCGAACGGCTATTCAAACGATTACCCGGTAGAGCGCTACCTGCGCAACTGCAAGGCCGCCATCATCTACGAGGGCACGCGCGACATTCACACCTTGATGCAAGCGGACTGGGCGCTGGGACTGAAGAAAGAAAAAGCGGCCCGCAAGACGCTTCCACCCTGGCGTTAAATCCATCCACAGATTACACAGAGAATTCTGTGTAATCTGCGTAATCTGTGGACCAAACAACCTAATGCGATAAGAAGACGTCCCAGGCCCAGCGTCCGACGCTGGCATTGGCGGCGTCTTTTATCTTAGCGCGGTATTTAAATTCGTTTCCGAACTCATCCACCCGCTTCGACTCTTTGAAGTCCAGCTCGAGTGTCTTAACGTTCAACTCGGAGAGCGTGTGCAGCTCATCGGGTTCAGAAATGCCATTGTGATTTTTGTCCTGCCATAAACGAAGGCTCTCGAAAACCTGATCGCTACTGTCGATCACGCCGTCAGCGTTGCCGCCATTCAAGGGTTTATCAAACTCGGCGAGTGCCAGGAATCCGTTTTTGTTGCTCGCCGCCGGTTGTGGCGTGAAGTCTCCAAACAGCTCAGCGCCACGGTCGATAGTTCCATTGCCATCGCGATCGAGGGCCAGCCACGCGTCGTCAGAACCGGATCGTGTCCAACCCAGACGATCTTTGGTGCCGTTACCGTTCAGATCGAAATCGACTCCACCAGCGGGATTTGTCAGCGCGATACCGTCACCTGCAATATCGATGACGATGGGCGAGCCACCGCAGGTATCGCAGCCCAAACAAGTACAGGTCAGGAACTCATACTCGCCTCCAAACCTCATGCAGCGGCTCGCGAAGGTCGTGTTGCATGTGTTCGTCCCACCACTGCTGAAACAGCACAAACCTGATCCATTTGGACTGGTCCCGATCGGGCACGTGCCATTGAAAGAGGGTGTCGTACAGGTATTGCCCGCAGTGGCGAGGGCGCAACTGTAGTGTTCGGCATTAACGTCGTGCCAGAGGTTGCCGCCGGATATCGATGCTGAGGCGGACGCGACGAAGACACTGAGGGAAACGGTGGCGGTGCCCCCACACGAAGTACCGAGAAGGCACGATGAATACGCCACTCCCGTCGCCGCCGCGCACGAGATGGTGCTGCCGAGTGCTCCGGTCCGGTTCTCAGTCTTCTGATCTTTCGAGCCGACATGCCAGAAGAACGACGTGAGGTTACTGAGTGTGCCGGTGTCAAAGGCCGCAAAGTTACTGATGGTAACCGAACAGCGTTGCTGATTATTCGCCAGCGTGGAACAGTTGCCCGTATATTGCGCTGTCCCGGCGTGCCGTCCAGACGCATGCTCCGCGTCATCTTCACTGATCCAGAAGCCCAGAGAGGTTGAGGAGAAGAGCGTCTCAGATGTGTTATCGACGAAAACCGACCCTCCATCCGTAGTACCATCGCCCAGTGAGCCGTCATCGATGTAATTACCATCCAAAGACGCCCTCGTCTCAACGAGGATTCCATTCTTCGCTTTGTACGGCGGACGCTTTTCTTCCCAAACACTTCCTACTCCGTTAACGACCGCATCCCAAAACTCCGGCGACGTATCAGGTGACTCACGAAGGAGCGCGAGCGCGCGATAGGTCCGCGCCCTCCCCTCAAGCCTGACAGTCACACTATAAGAAACGTACGTCGTGATGTTGTAGTACCGTGCGGCTTCGAAATGGAACACATCCGCGATGGTCCAACCGGGATCGAAAACAGATGCATACTGCCCGTGCTGCCACGCGGCGCCAAACGTGGCTTCCTGTGGACCATCATCCTGCGCGTGACCGCCACGTGTTAACGACACGACGTCGCCCGCAGGCAGCGTTACCAGCTCCGCATACGGTTTATTCAAGATCTCCTGAACATTGCCGGAGCGAAAATCACTAAGTTCAAATTTCAGGCTCGCCTCGGAGCGAAAAGGACGGCGCGTGCGTTCATTTTCAAAAATCTGAGCGGCGGCGTTGTATATTTCGAGTTTGCGATAAGTCTCGCGCACGATCTTTTCCGGTGCAGCGTCGGAGTGCTCGCGGGCGAGCACAGGAGCAACAAGAGACAGCAGTAAAGTGAGGACCAGGCTAATTATTTTCATGTGAGGATCTCCTAATTCGTTGAGGATTGTTTTTGAGTGGCGCTTAGCTCCTGTTCCACGATCTTTTGAAACTCCGCAAAGCTCAGCGCTCCTTTGATTACTTTTCCATTTATTACAAAGCTCGGCGTGCTCTCGATGCGCAGCAGTCGCGCAGCTTCAATGTCTTTGAGAACTGCCACTCGCGAACGCTCCGAAGCAACACACTCCTGGAACTTCGGCACCCCAAGCCCCAGATCCGAAGCAATCTGTTCGAACACCGGTGGCGACAGGTTACCCGCAGAGAAGAGCGCATCGTGAAACTGCCAGAACCGTTCCTGCTCGGCGGCGCAGTAAGCCGCTCGCGCCGCCGGCAGCGAGTTGCGATGACCTTCCAACGGCAAGTGCTTGAACACGAGCCGTACCTCCCGGCCATAGCTTTCCACGAGTTGCCTGAGCACGCTCTGCACCTGTTTGCAGAACGGGCATTCAAAATCAGAAAACTCCACGATCGTCACGACTGGTGTCGCCGCGCCTTTAACCGGTGACACTCCGTCATCCAGCTCTGAAACAAACACCGGCGGTGGCAGGTTCATCGTCACCGTCCACTTCCTGCGCAACGCATTCAGGCCGGTGCGGTAGTTTTTCATGCGTGCCTGGTTTTCCAGATCGAGACGCAAGCGTTCGCGCGCCTCGTCAGGACTCATCGTGGCAAAGAATGACGCGTTTTGTTTGTAAGCGTCTTCAACCTGCGCGCGCGTGACATTCACCTCCCCAAGTGTCAGTTGCTTTCGCAGATCTTCGATCGAGATGCGGCGGGCGGTCGCCTCGCTCTCGAGGATTTTATTGGTGATGAGGTTCTCCAGCGCCGCTTTGCGAACAGCGTAGAGTTGCTGCTGTAGCGGGTAAATTTGTGCCGCTACCGAATCGTCAACCTGCTTTTGTGTGATCTCGATGTTGTTGACTCTCGCGAGAACCGTTTCCGGCGTCTGCGCCGAAGCCGCTGCTGCCAACATCAATATCAAGCAACTGGACCAGATGACTGATCGACAAGCATGTGAGGAATAGACAAACATCTTCATGACTCCGTTTCGTGCGTTACTCGAAAGCAACTGTAGGGGCGGCCCTCCGTGGCCGCC
>DATHTI010000131.1:0-11686 GCA_035463335.1 Pyrinomonadaceae bacterium
AAGCAAGACTTGTGTAGACACCATCGACCGTTTCAGCTACATTAAACCCGCTCTCCACACAACACGCGGTCTGACTAAAAAACTGCGGAAAGGCTGTCTCGATGCGAGATTATTACTCATCGTGCGTTAATGCAGATTTTCAGCCCTCCCTCTACTATCTCGCCCAGTTTTTATCGAATCATTCCAGTCGTTCTACTGACCTGGCCCCCGACGCCGAAGTCCTCCGACCTGAACCACGCGAGCGCAGATCGGCACTCGTCGTTGACGACGTTGCCGACGTAACCGAAATGCTCGCCGTAGTATTGACCCACGCTGGTTATTCGGTGGTCACGGCTGCGTCCGCACCCGCGGCACTCAAGGCCGCACGCGAGCGCCAGTTTGATGTGATCATCTCTGACATCGGCATGCCCGAGATGAATGGCTACCAATTGGCCAGGGAAATGAGGACGATGCCCGGTTACGAGACCGTTCCGATGGTGGCCGTTACCGGCTACTCGATGTTTGACGACAAGGAACGCTCGACCAATGCCGGCTTCAACGCTCACATGACTAAGCCGATCGATCCGCGAGCATTACTCGAGCTGATCGACCAACTGTGAGTTAATAACTTAGTTGAGCCATTGATGACGACTCCCACCGGCATAGCCTCCAGGTTTAAATTCGAGTCTCCCATCCGAATCATTGAGCTTGTAGCCGGCGCCGTTGTCGTCGGCTTTGTTTTCTGGAAGCTGCAATTCTCCACGTCGGCAATCTGCTGCGGCGATTTCGACGGTTACTACCACATCAAATGGACGCAGACGCTCTGGGAGTCGATCAAGAGCGGGAATTTTCCGCCGCAGTTTCCGTGGCTTCCGCTCACAACCCTCAATGCGAAAGACTACGTGGACCATCACCTGCTGTTCCACATCTTTCAGATTCCGTTTGCTGTGTCTTCCGACCCACGCCTCGGCGCGAAGATCGCGTCGGCGATTTTCGGTAGCCTCGCGGTGTTGTCATGTTACTGGCTGCTGCTGCGTTATCGCGTGCGTTACCCGTTCGTCTGGTTGATCGCGCTGCTCGGCTGCTCGGCGCCGTTTTTGTTTCGCATGAACATGGCCAAGGCGCCGCCATTTGCGATCATCTACATCATCATCGCGATTCACCTGTTTTTTAAGCGAAAATACTGGCCGTTGCTGCCGCTTTCGCTGATCTTCACGTGGACGTACGACCTTTTTGTGCTGCTGATCATGGCCACGGTTTTCTGGTCGGTGGCGATTGCCGTCAGCGAGCACCGGTTTGAATGGCGGCCGGTTGTTTATGTAATCGTGGGCTCTGCACTCGGGCTCATCATCAATCCTTACTTCCCACACAACCTGCAACTGCTCGTCGAGCACATGCAGATCAAGCTCACCGCGTCAGACTTCAACACGAAAGTCGGTTCAGAGTGGTACCCGTATGACTCGTGGGAGTTTCTGGGCAACTCGGCCGTTGCCTGTATCGCGATGCTCGTTGGTTATCTGTTCTTTGAGCCTTCGGAACGCAGGCGCGGTCAGTATCCAATCTTCTTTCTGCTGTTTTCGACGGCGCTGATGATCATGACGGCGCGTTGGAAGCGGATCGCGGAATACTGGCCGCCTTTTGCCGTGCTGTTCGCGGCGTTTTCGCTGCGGCCATGGCTGGAAGGTTATCGCCCGTATCTCACGCGACTGCCGGCAGAAGTGCTGGAAGAGCTCAAACCATTTCTCGATCGTGAAGGAGTGCCGCCGCCAGATGAGAAAGAGACTACATTTCGCGACGTAGTGCGCACCGTTGCTGTCGCGACAGTGGCCGTGGTGTTGAGTGTCTTTCTTTTGCTCAACGTGTGGGCAACGCGAGATGAGATCAAGCAGAGTGAGCCTCACGAATTTTACCGTGCCGGGGCTGAGTGGATGCGCGCGAATGTGCCGCCGGGACAGCTCGTTTTCAACACGGATTGGGACGACTTTCCGCGTCTCTTCTACTTCGATCCGTCGCATTATTACGTCTCCGGGCTCGATCCGAGTTATCTCTACGACAAGAATGCGGAGCTCTCGCGTCTTTACGATCGCATCACACTCGGGCAGGAAGAAGATCCGGGTCCGCTGATTCGCGATCGCTTCGGCGCGCGGTACGTATTTTCAGACAACACGCATCACGACTTTTTCGAGCATGCGCGGAACAGCGGTTGGTTTGATATTGTTTACGAGGACGCCCAATGCACGATCATGTACATTAGGGATCAGAAGCTTGAAGAAGATTTGGGAGTGCCTTGAGAATGAATCGCGTTCTTATATTGGGTTTAGCCCTGTTACTAACAGCCTGCAATGGAAGCGCGCCGCGCAACGCGAATACGGCTACGCCTTCCGCCACGCCCGCAGGTCCAGCACCTTCGCCACTGACGGGTTTCGAAAAGGATCTTCAGTACATCCGGAATGGGCAATACACCTACGTCTGGATCTTCTCACGCAAGGACGGCAAGCCGCTCGAGCCGTCGGACAGCGTCTTCCTCCGCACGAATGCGCCACAGGTTGTCGATTGGGTCACTACGGATGAAGGCAGGAAGGTGATCGCGGGGACGAACTTCAATCTCGAAGAGGGGAATTTAGAGGCCTTGAAGAAAAGGTACGTCGCCGAAGATTATACGGGTAAATAAATCTGCGTTTATCCGCGAAGATCCGCGGCTAAAATAACTTTTCCAAACTGAGCCCGATCCTCAATCAACTCGTGCGCCTGCCGCGCCTCGCTGAGCGGTAACACGCGATCGACCACACCACGAATCTTGCCCTGCGCGACGAACTTCATCGCCTCCAACAACTCAGCTTTCGAGCCCATAAACGATCCGAGCAGCGTCAAATGACGGTAGAACACCTGCCGCAGGTCCGTCCGCGCATCGAAACCACTGGTAGCTCCACACGTTACTAATCTCCCGTTGTTTTTAAGCGACGTGATCGACCCAGGCCACGTGGCGGCGCCGGTGTGCTCGACAACCACATCAACGCCCTTGCGTCCGGTCAGTCGCCTCACTTCCTTCGGCCATTCGTCACGGGAGTAGTTGATTGTCTCATCGGCCCCGAGCTCGCGCGCTTTCGCAAGCTTCTCGTCCGTGCTCGCAGTCGTGATCACACGCGCGCCGCGTAGCTTCGCGATCTGGATCGCAAGTGAGCCGACGCCGCTGCCCGCCGCGTGCACGAGCACGTCTTCACCCGGCTGCACGTTCGCGCGCGTCACCAGCATGTGCCACGCAGTGACGGTCACGAGCGGTAGCGCCGCCGCTTCCGCCCAGCTCAGCTCCGCCGGCTTGGGAATAATGTTCACACCCGGAACCGCCACTAATTCCGCATAGCCACCGTCACGACGATAGCCGATCATGTCGTACTCGCGACACAGATTGTCCTGCCCGCTCAAACACGCTTCGCAATGACCACACGAAACCCCGGGCTGGACCATCACTTCATCGCCCGCCTTGACCCACGTCACGAGCTCTCCAACTTCCCGCACGACTCCAGCCACATCACATCCGAGAATGTGCGGGAGTGGAATCTCAATACCCGGCATTCCATTGCGAACAAAGATGTCGAGGTGATTCAACGCACATGCCTTCACCTCGACGAGCACCTCGTTGGCACGGATCTGCGGCTCGGGCACGTCCGTGTACTCGAGCACGTCCGGTCCACCATGCTGTCGGAAGATTGAGGCTTTCATTTCGCGGCTTGCTCGCGCGCGTGATAGGAGGAACGCGTGAGCGGACTTGATTCGACGTGATGAAATCCGAGCGACATGCCGATCTCGCGCCACTTCGCAAACTCTTCCGGCGTTACGTAGCGCTCGACTGGCAAACGACGCGCGTGCGGCTGTAGATACTGTCCAATCGTCATGATGTCGCACGAGACGGAACGAAGGTCGCGCATGAGCTCTACAACCTCGTCGAACGTTTCCCCGAGTCCGACCATGATCCCGCTCTTCGTCAACATGCCGCGGTTTTCGCGGTCGCGTCGTGTTGCCGCACGCTGTAGCAACGTCAACGACTGCTGGTAAACGGCATCGGGCCTGACGCGGCGATAGAGTCGCGCGATCGTCTCGGTGTTGTGATTGAGCACGTCCGGGTGGGCGTCGAGCACAGTGTTGAGCGCTGCTTCGTCGCCGTTGAAATCAGGAATCAGGACTTCGACTTTGCAGTCAGGATTCATTGCACGGACTTGCCGGATCGTCTCGGCCCAGTGCGCCGCGCCGCCGTCCGGCAGATCGTCGCGATTAACCGACGTGATTACGGCATGAGCGAGATTCAGATGGCCCACAGCTTCGGCGACGTGCCGTGGCTCTTCCGGATCGAGCGAGCCTGGCTGGCCCTTGCCCACCGCGCAGAAGCCACAGTGACGCGTGCAGATGTCGCCGCCGAGCATGAACGTGGCGGTGCGATCGGACCAACACTCGAAGATGTTCGGGCAGCGCGCTTCCTGGCAGACGGTGTGCAGGTTGAGACCTTCGATCAGTTGCAGCACCTGGTTCTGGTTGGTCGGGTCGCCAAGACGGATGCGCAGCCATTCGGGCTTGGGTTGACGGACCTTTTGATTGTTGCTGATTACTCGGAGTTCGCGGGCCAATTGTTTACCTCTGGAAGGATTTTACAGTATAAGGTTCGAAGTTCAGAAATCTGCGTAATCTGTGGATAAGAATCGAAGGAGCGCACATGTTCAAATCCCTTCTCTTCCTGTTTGTTCTTCTGACCGCAGTTTCAACAGCCAACGCCGACATCGCCAAACCGAAACCACCCGCGAAACAGGCCATCCACTCGAGTCTCGAGATCGTTCCTGATTCGAAGCTTTACGACGCGAAACTACAGATTTCACAGTCTGAGTTTAACAGTCTCCGCGCGTCGCTCGATGGCAATGCAGGCAATGCACCGGTTGTTGGCGGTATTGCTTTTAGCGCACCGCGAACGATTATTGCCGGGCTGCTGATGTTTATGGCTATGTCTGTGGCGGGCGTGCTGTTGGCTCGCTCGTCCTCGTTTGGCCGCGCGCAGAAAACAGTCGGGGCTGTGCTGCTCGTGGCGGTCGTGCTCGGTGCAGCGGCGATCATCACGCGCGGCAATGCCGGACCGCCGGCATCGTGGCGCTGGCGAAATCTCCCGCAGGCGCTTGCCGAAGGGAAGCCGACGATTGGCGGCGTCGATGTCGAGATCGTTCCTGATGACCAGATGAACGGCCGCACGATGAGACTCATGATCCCGCTGAAGAAACAGTAATGCAGAACGCAACTGTAGGGGTGGCCCTCCGTGGCCACCCGTCGCCTGATGTCACGCTGGGGTGGCCACAGAGGGCCACCCCTACAAATTTTCCCGCGAGCGCACGAGTGTTTGTTGCGGTCACGATATTGTGCGTGCTCGCGGCGGCGGCGTTCGCGAGCTGGCTGCCGCTGCAAGTGTCGATCGTCACGGTCTTCCTCTTCGCTGGACCACACAACTGGTTCGAGCTGCGCTACTTCCTCATGCGACTGCCCGTGCGCTTCGGCAGATCGCGCAGTTTCTTTTTGACTGCATTTACCGGTTTGGGCGTGTTGACTGTCACCTACATTTCACTTCCGTTCCTGTATAACGCGACGTTGTGGAGCGAAGAAGCGTGGTATCTGGTCCTCGCATCCTGGAACACGGCGCTGCTGTTTTGGCTGGCGTTGCTGGTCTGGTTGCGAAGCAGGCAAAAGCGTGGCGCGAATTGGAAATGGACGATTCCCGTGGCACTCGCGTTATGTTCGCTGAACTGGCTTGGTCCGGATTTGTTTAGTCTCGCGATCGTCTACGTCCACCCGCTGATCGCGCTCTGGTTTCTCGATCGACATATTCGGCGCACACGTCCGGCATGGTCACGTGCTTACCGGCGTTGTTTATGGCTGTTGCCGCTCGTGCTAATCGCGATGATCTGGCAGTTGTCGCAGACCGCGCCGCTCCCTGATAACAACGGTCTCTTCTGGCGCATCACGCAACATTCAGGCGCGGAGGTGTTGCCGCAAATTTCAAGTTACATGCTGGTTTCAGTGCACCTGTTTCTCGAGATGCTGCACTACGGCGTTTGGATTGTGGCGCTGCCACTAATTGGACGGATGGCGAGTGCTCGGTTTTTGGAAGTGAAAACAATTCCCATCGCGCGCCATCCGAAGGGATTTCCGCGGATTGTTGCCGGGCTGCTCGTTTTTGCGGTTGTGGCCGTCGCCGGTCTTTGGTTTGGGTTTTCAATCGATTATTCGACTACGCGCGATATCTATTTTACTGTTGCGATCGCGCATGTGCTCGCCGAAGCACCGTTCCTGCTGAGGATGCTTTAGTGTCTCCGTTCGAGCTCTGGCGGTTCCTGCCAATCGGTTACCTGCTCACGATTGCGATCGAGACGCCGATACTCTTCCTCGCGCTCTCACCACATCATTCAAAGCGACGACGAATAGTGGCGGGGTTATGGCTGACGGCGTGTACTTACCCGATCGTCACGCTTGTACTGCCGTTACTGCTCGTGGACCATTCGCGGGCTTTCTATCTATTGATTGCCGAAACGTTCGCGCCCGTGGCTGAGTGTTTGTTGTTCTGGCTCGCGTTTGGGAAGGAAGCGAGGTGGCGCGACTTCGCGGTGATCGGGGTCGCGAATGTTGCTTCGTTTGTGGCAGGAGAAATTGTTTTTTAACCGCGGATTTTAACGATTGATGACGGATTGAAGAAGATCCGGGTCGATGTTGCCGCCCGACAGGACAACGCCGACGCGGCGCACATCCGCAGGGAGCTTGTGAAACATTACCGCGGCGGCGGCGGTCGCGCCCGAGGTTTCGACGAGGATCTTCATGCGGAAGAGAAGGAAGCGTAAAGTTGAAAGAATTTCTTCGTCGGTGACTGTCAGCACGTCTTCAGCGAGTTTTTGCACGATTGGGAACGTTAGTTTGCCGGGAATTTGAACGCGCAGGCCGTCCGCAATCGTTGGTGGCGGTGGAATCGAGACGCGCTCGCCCTTCAGAAAAGATTGTCGCGTGTCGTCGGCGGTGTCTGGCTCGACTGGAAAACAGCGAATCTTCGGGTCGAGTGATTTAGCGGCGCTCGCCACACCAGCAAACAAGCCACCACCACTGCACGGCGTCAGCACGCAATCCAACTCCGGCACCTCCTCCATCAACTCGAGACCACACGTAGCCTGGCCTGCAAGTATCAGATAGTCGTCGTATGGCGGCACCATGATCAGCCGCTCGCGCTCGGCGAGATCGAGGGCGAAGGCTTCGCGGTCCTGTTTCTGACGATCGTAGAAAACTACTTCAGCGCCGTAGCCGCGCGTCGCTGCGACCTTTGCGGCCGGCGCATCTTCAGGCATCGCGACGAGCACGCGAACTCCGGCCTCACGACCAGCTAAGGCAACCGCCTGAGCATGGTTCCCGGAGGAGAAAGCAACAATGCCCTGCTTCTCGTCAGGCGTGAGTGAAAGGATCTTGTTGGTAGCACCGCGGATCTTGAATGCGCCCGCGCGCTGGAAGTTTTCACACTTGAAAAAGACTTCCCTACCTGCTGCCTCGTTGAACTGCCGCGAGGTCAGGACTGGCGTGCGGTGAATACGCGAGGCGATACGGTGTCGTGCTTCGTTGATCAGATCGAGTGTTAACATTTTTTAAGCCACAGATAAACACGGAAAAGACGGATAAGAAAAAATATGGGAGAAGTTTTCGATGATGCGGTCTTCGACGGTGCTCAGATCGATTTCGTCGCCGAGTAAGACTTCCATCGAGGTTACGGGTTCACCTTCGCAGGCGATTATAAGATCGAAGAAACTGAGATCGCTGTTTACGTTGAGCGCGAAGCCGTGTGTCGTCACCCAGCGCGAGATGTGTACGCCGATGGCTGCGATCTTCCCGCGCGGCGTGTGGACGCCGGTCAGGCCTTCAATCCGGAATGCGTCGATGCCGAAGTCGGACATGGTCCGGATCAACACCTCTTCCAGATCGCGAACGTAACGATGAACATCTTCACGATCGGGACTAAGATTGATGATCGGATAACCGACGATCTGGCCCAGGCCGTGATAAGTCACTTTCCCGCCGCGGTTAGTCTCAAACACATTGACGTTGCGCGCTCGTAGCTGGTCTTCGTTGAGCAGGACCGAAGAGCTATCGCCGCGCCGGCCAATCGTAAGCGTATGTGGATGTTCGAGCAGGAGAAGTGTGTCAGGCTGAATGCCGGTTTTGACCGCAAGTTCCGTCTGTTTCTGGATGGCGAGGGCGGATTCGTAGTCAACGAGGCCGAGCCGTTGGACCAAAAGCTTTCTTTCCTTAGTCATACAACCAGATCGCGGTCTTTCGGCGTCATTCTAACAGTCGCGTCGGTCTTTGGTACAATCCCCATCAAAGCACGAACAAACTAATTGCAGAAGAGGAGACAAACATCTTGAAACGCATCGCTATCACTTTACTGGCCTTACTTTTTCTAGCTCCCTCTTCCGCGTTTAGCCAGACGCGCGGCCGCTCAAGCAGACAAAGACCGCCCACCGCGGCGCAGCAGGCCCAACGCGCTTCGCAGGTGCGTACGCAGGGCGCGACGCGCGTCGCCGAACAGGTTAAGAATCTTGCGCGGTTCACTTACCTCCTCGGCAATATCACCAGCACCATCGCCGCCGTTGATGAGGCAGCGAAGAGAAACGAAGTGTCGGCGGGAGGGCAGCAACAGAACGAGCAGAGAAAGGCGACGGTCAAGTCGAGTTTCAGGGGCTTTCGAGAGGGTCTCGATAAGTTGGAGATCGATTTCCGCAACACGCCAGAGCTGCAGCCCTACTACATTAAGCTGGCAGGCGTGGCGGCTGGAGCAGCCACCGCGGAAGAGCAGGCCAATGGAAACCAATTCGACGCCGCCGGCCGCACACTACTCACCGTGATCAATCGATTAGCCGATGTGCTCGTGATCATGAGGCAATAAAGCGGGGACGAAAACCGTAACCACAGATTACACGGACAAAATTCGGATTTTCTTCCGTCCAAACCGCGGCTAGTCTTGTTTCTTGGCGTAGTAACCCTGGCGGGCGCGGACGCGCACATCGTTGCGCGCCGGAACTGCCACTTGTATGCGCCGGAATTGACCGGCGGGGATCTTTTCCGTGTCAGCGTAGTACTGAAGCAGATACTGTCCTCTTAACTCCGCTGCGACCTGTCGAAACACTCTCTCGAGATCCTTGTCGGAATCGGGAACGAACGCACTGCCGCCAGTCGTTTCCGCGATTGCTTCCATTCCACGCTCAGCCCGCATGGCGATCTGGTTGAGCTTGATTGAAGGACCACCAGGATTCACCGAATAAAAAATCGCATCAGCCTGCTGCACACTTTTTTGCACTCCGGCAACTGCACGCTGGTGCGCCAGTTGTAAACCCGTCCGCGTTCCCGCAGCCTGTCCGCTCTGCGTCGCGTTGTAATCTGCTAACGACAAGCCTCGCGTTGATGTACTGAAGTTATCATCGCCGTCTGAGAGCACGATGATAACGCGGCGATAATTACTCGGTGCGTTGTCCGTAAGATACTTCGCGGCTAATTCGACCGCGTCGTAGAATGCAGTCGGCACGCTGGTTACAGGTTGCGGAATCGTCAACATCTTTGCTGCCGACGCGTCCGCTGAAGAAAGCGGTTGCAGCAGCGTTGGTGTGCCGGTGATGGTGAATATGGCAGCCTTGTCATTGGGCTTCATCACCAGCTTAAGAAATGCCGCTGCCGCATTCTGTTGCGAGGCAAAGAAACCTTTACTGCCGACGCTGCTCGAAACATCAAACAGCAACGCGATTGCCAGTGGTACTTGCTCAGGATTGCCGAGACCCGAAATCTCCTGCTGCTTTCCTTCTTCTTCCAAACGAAAGTCAGCGACCTGAAGTCCCTGCACGGCATTACCGGTCTGGTCCGTAACAGACACCGGCACCATCACGAGGTTTGAAGTCGTTTTTATGACGTCGGTAATTACTTCAGGCTCGACCGGCTTTGGAGTTGGTGTTGGCTTCGGTTTCCAAAGTGGCGGCGGTGGCGGCAGGTCTTTGGTGCTTTGCGCCTGCGCAGTTGGTGTAGACAGAAAAATGGCCAGCACTCCCATCAGGAACGCCGGCCACAAAAGTTTTTTCTCAACCCCCAGAATCATCTTGACACCCTTCGAGCCTGTCTCATGCCGCCAGTTGCTGGCCTGGCATGTCCCTATCCTACCGCTTTTCTGACGGCATGATCCATGACTCTTTTGGTGCCGCGCAACAGACGCGGAGTTGCACGCACGCGTGAACGTCCGCGCAGCCCACATTAGTTGCCTGAACCCGAAGTACCCGGATTCATGGTCGGCGACGGCGACGTGAGTCCCTTGTTGACGAGCAACTTGATCTCAACACGTCGATTCTGCGCACGACCTTCACGAGTTTCATTCTCACCAACCGGATTCAGCTCGCCGTAGCCGTATGGCGTAACGATTCTGCGAAGCGGAATGTTGTGATTCTCAACGAGGTAACGAATCACTGCATCAGCACGACGCTGGCTCAGTTGGCGATTCAGGTTGATGCTGCCACGCGAATCCGCAAAGCCGGAAACCTCGAGCACATAGCCCTTGGCGTTCAAAGCCTTGCTGGCGATGTCGTCCAACGTTGTCTTCGATTCTGGTGAAAGCATCGCACTGCCTGATTTGAAGTTCACAGCGGCAGTCTGCTGTGGTGTGTAATCGTCGAGAGCTGAAATGCGCTCGTTGGTAGCAGTGACACCGGCGACAGCCGCATCAGCAGTTGCCTGTGCAGCTTTCGCACCGCCACGTGCCGCGTTCGAAACAGCCGCGAGCTCTTCCAATTGGCCCGACAGCCGTTGCGCATTCGCTTCAACCTGGCTCAGTTTGTTTTCCGTGTCAGACGCTCTCTCTTCGAGTGGCGCAGCGCGCGACTCAACCGCGCGGGCAACGCGCATATCTGCTTCGTTAAAGCGGATCTTCTCTGCGTCCAACTCACCGGATCCATTACCACGTCCTTCAATTTCAACGTTGAGGCCGCGCAGGATGCTGGTCTGTGCATAGTTCGTGCCGCCACGCAGGAACCCACCTTTTGTCTTCACACTGGTCCTGTCGTTCAGGCGAACAACCGTGTCCACGCCATTCATGTCTCGAACGGTGAATGTATCAGCATCACGCCGAGTGACAACGCCTTTGAGCTTCATTTTCTGGCCGCTGGCGACGGTGCGCGAGCCGGCCGGGTTGGTCGTGTCCTGGGCCAGTGTTGGGGAGGCTGAGAAGACTAATAGGCAGGTGGCAAGCACTGCCGGGGCAAACATTTTATGTTTAGTGAATACCATCGATTTATCTCCTTAAACTGGTGACTAAGTTAACGCGCTCTTGGACGCGCGTCTGTCTTCAAGCTAACTATGGCGAGTTTCCCCTCGCCTCCCGCTCGTTAAATTTTGCGGATGACAGTTCTTAGATCTTCACCGAACTTAAGTCAATAGCCTTCGGATTTCTTCATCGAATCACCACTTTATCGCAATAAGATACACGTGGAAATGGAAATTTGCGTGTTGTTTTTGAAACTTTCCTGCAAAGAATGGGACGCTTCGATTGGTCTATACAAAGCAGGAATAGAACAAGTCAGGAAGATCTTAACAACCTTAACAAAGAACAAGTCAGGAAGAGGGGCTTGCCCCCGCCGTTGGTTGGATTGGACGAGCGGGGGCAAGCCCCTCT
>DATHTI010000132.1:0-3540 GCA_035463335.1 Pyrinomonadaceae bacterium
ACAGGTTCACTCTTCGTTTGCAGACACCCAGGAGGTTCCGTTTATTTCTCAAATGCCAGACGTTGCGGTTGTCGAGTCTGAGCCGGAGCCGGTTGTCGCTGCTGAACCGGAACCGGTTGCTGCTTCAGTTACTCCCGGTCAGCTCACTCCCGAGATGATCGACGTGATTGCGCGACGTGTGGTTGAGATGATGTCGGATAAAGTTGTGCGGGAGATCGCGTGGGAAGTGGTCCCGGACCTGGCGGAGTTGTTGATCAAGGAGCAACTCGAGAAGCAATCGAAGTAAGCGTATTTCAATTCAATCTACCGAGCAGGTGACTCTCGCGAGTCACCTGCTTTCGTTTGAGGTCGCAAATTGCGACCTCAAATTTTTATAATCCACGAGGGGATCTTTTCTTCAATTTCTTCAATGGAAACGCTATCACCATTGTCCAGCTCAAAACAGCCCTTGCGGATCGCGGCTATAAACTCTAAACGCAGCGCAATATCTTCCAGCGATGTCTCGTCCGAAATTCGGTTCAACAGATCTTGAGCGATCTCCTTATCAGTCATAGGTGAACTTTAACCTCACCTTAGTCAGTTCCACAAACTCCTCGCCATTTTTGAACTTTACGCACCCTCTAGCGTAGACTGTTGCTTTTCGTTTTCATCCCAAATAGCACAGAGTTACGCATGGAGATCCCCAAACAGTACGACCCTAAACAGGCAGAGCAGCACCACTATGAGCGGTGGGAGAGAAATGGGTATTTTGCTCCCGAAATCAACAACGATCCGGGCGCGCCGGTGTTCAGCATAGTCATCCCGCCGCCGAACGTTACCGGCTCGCTGCACATGGGCCATGCGCTACAACACACGCTCATGGACGTCATGACACGGCATAAACGAATGTGTGGCTATCGCACGCTCTGGTTGCCGGGAATGGATCACGCCGGCATCTCCACGCAGCTAATGGTCTCGCGCGCGCTGAAGAAGGAAGGGAAGTCGCGCCACGATCTCGGGCGCGAGAAGTTTGTCGAACGTGTTTGGCAATGGAAACGCGAGTCGGGCGGACAGATCACGGGGCAAATGCGTCGCGAAGGCGCTTCGGTCGACTGGTCGCGCGAGAAGTTTACGATGGACGAGGACCTCTCTCGCGTCGTGCGCGAAGTGTTCGTGCGTCTTTACGAGGAAGGACTGATTTACCGAGGCAACCGCATCGTTAACTGGTGCCCGGAGGACCAGACGGTGCTCTCTGATCTCGAAGTCGAGAAGCTGCCGCAAGCCGGAAAACTCTATTACCTCCAGTACCCGGTAAAGAACAGCGATCAACGTGTGACTGTCGCCACTACGCGACCCGAAACGATGCTCGGCGATACCGCGGTCGCGGTTAACCCGAGCGACGATCGTTACCGCGACCTCGTGGGCCAGACCATCATGCTGCCACTAACCGGCCGCGAGATTCCGCTCATTGCCGACGAGTACGTCGATCCCGAGTTTGGCACAGGCGCAGTAAAAATCACTCCCGCACACGATCCGAACGACTACGAAATGGGCCTGCGTCATAACCTGCCGCAGGTGGTCGTGATCGACAGCCACGCGAAGATGACTGCTGACGCAGGCGCAGACTTCCTGGGCATGGATCGATATGAGGCGCGCGAGAAAGTCGTAAATGATTTCGCCGCACTCGGACTGCTGGATAGAGTGGTTGACTACGAGTTCTCGATCTCCAAGTGCGAACGCTGCAAGAAGGTGATCGAGCCATTGATCTCGACGCAGTGGTTCATGAAGATGGACCAGTTGCGCGACCTGGCGCTCGGTTTAATGTCGCGCGAAGAGAAACCGAAGTTTGTTCCCGAAACGTACAAGAAGGTCTACACGGACTGGCTCGAAAACCTGCGCGACTGGACCATCTCGCGACAACTCTGGTGGGGACATCAGATTCCCGCGTGGTACACGCCGAATGGCGATCTGATCGTTGCCAGATCCGAAGAAGAAGCGCGTGCAAAAGCGGGGACAAGCGAGCTCACGCAGGACGCTGACGTACTCGATACCTGGTTCTCATCGGCGCTCTGGCCGTTCTCGACGCTCGGCTGGCCCAACGACACTGAGGACCTAAAAACGTATTACCCGACGTCAGTGCTCGTGACAGCGCGTGACATCATTTTCCTGTGGGTCTCGCGCATGGTGATGATGGGCATGAAGTTTATCGGCAACGAGCCATTCGCCGACGTCTTCATCACCGGAACGATCCTCGATGCGCAGGGCCAGCGCATGTCGAAGACGAAGATGAACGGCGTCGATCCGATCGACGTGTTCGACAAGTTTGGCGTCGATGCAACGCGTCTCACACTCGCACAGGTCGGCAGCACTGACATCCGCTGGAACGAGAAACAGGTCGAATCGTATCGCAACTTTGCCAACAAGATCTGGAACGCGGCGCGGTTCTGTTTGCTCAACTCGGAAGGCGCTGGAGTTGAACCGGAGATACTCGAGCAGAGCACGTCGCTGCACGATCGCTGGATCGTTTCACGTCTGAACAAAACGGCGCGCGATCTCAATGCCGCGATCAACGCTTACGAATTTCACGGCGCGGTGCAAACTCTGTATCACTTCTTCTGGGATGATTTTTGCGATTGGTATATCGAGCTCGCTAAAGCCGACGTGACTGCGGAACAGCCAGGCGACGCACGCACCGAAGCGCGCACCCGATTGTTGACCGTGCTCGAACAGGCGCTGCGGTTGTTGCACCCGTTCATGCCTTACATCACGGAGGAGCTGTGGCAACGTCTGCCGGGCGAGAAGCGTTTGCATCGAGCCTATCAGAACGCGGAGCCGACGGTGATGCTGACTGCGTATCCGGAAGGCGCCGCAAGCTTGATCGACGAGACCGCCGAATCGGAGACGCAGGCGATCATCGAGCTGATCTCGCGCGTGCGAAACATTCGTTCTGAGATGAACATCAAGCCGGGCGAGCGAATACCGATCGTAGTCGCAGCGCCTGACGAGAACCTGCGTCGCGTTTTCTCAGCGGCGCGAGAACAGATCTCACGTCTCGTTCGTGCTTCTGAAGTTTCTATTACTGAGCGACTCGAAGCGCCGAAAGCCTCGGCTCGCGCTGTCCTGGGTGGTGGAGCGGAGCTCGCAGTGCCACTCGAAGGCTTGATTGACTTCGAACAAGAGCGTCGTCGTTTGCAACGCGAACAGGAAAAACTGCAAGCCGAGGCCGCGAAGCTTGAAGCGCAACTGAGCAATCCAAACTTTGTATCGCGAGCGCCAGTCGAGCGAGTGAATGAAGTGCGCGAGCTCATCGCCGCCATCGCTCAACAGTCATCTCAACTTCAGCAGACATTCGAGAACCTCCAATGAACTGGATCGACGAAGGCGCACTCTACTCACAAATCGGCCTCTAGTTGCGTGAAGATCTCGGACGGGGCGACATCACCACGCAGTCGATCGTCGTTCGCAACACGCGTGCTCGTGCTCGTTTCGTGGCAGGCGAAAACATGATCGTCGCCGGCCTTGAAGCTGCTGAGGAAGTTTTCCTGACACTGGATTCACAAC
>DATHTI010000133.1:0-4721 GCA_035463335.1 Pyrinomonadaceae bacterium
AACCCTGGGCTGAAATTCGCGAACGCCTTCGGCGTTAAGGGAAGCTGTAGGTCACTACGTAGTTGGGAGGGTCTTTTTCGAGAATGGGCTTACCGTCTGCCTCGAGCCAGGCGTGGCCGTCGACATTGCCTTCGGTCTCATTTCGTACGCCGAATATGATTCGTGTCGGTGTTCCGCTGCGCGAGAGATAGCGATGCAAAACAGCCGCACGCTTCCAGCAGATAGGTTTAAAGATCAGGAAATCGGCTGAAAGAAGTAGATCGATCGTGCGGGCCAGATCTTCACGACTTGTACGCTCGGGTGAACGCCGATCATTATTCCCCGCTACAATCTCGAGCGCGCGCGGTAGCGAGTAGCAGCGCGCCGTCACCGAAAGCACCGCGACCCACCACGCCATTCGCAACAACAGCCAGGCCTCGTCCGGCCGCGTCACAAACTTGCGCGTGGCGCGCGAGAAGAGTCGAGTTGTTTTCGTGATTTTGCTCATCGGTGCGGCTGCTCGATTGTAGCGTAAGCGTGAGTTTGAGTTTTCGCAACTAAACGGCTAGTCTTAGACCACAAATAACCCTAAATCATTCAATCATCATCAGGAGGATCTGTGGCGGTTATTCGTCCCTTTCGTGCTTTGCGTCCACAACCGGAACGCGCCAAAGACGTGGCCAGCGTGCCGTACGACGTAGTCAATACTGACGAGGCCCGCGCGCTCGCCAACGGAAACCCATTCAGTTTCCTGCACGTGTCTCGACCCGAAATTGACTTGCCAACAGGCACAGACATTCACAGCGATGCCGTGTATCGAAAAGCAGTTGAGAATTTCGAAAAGCTGATCGCGGAAGCGCCGCTCGAAAAAGAAAATGAGCCAAGCCTTTATCTCTACCGGCTAGTCATGGGTGATCACGAGCAAATCGGACTCGTAGCCTGCGCCTCGATCGATGAATACGACAACGGCACGATCCGCAAACATGAACGAACACGTCGCGACAAAGAAGACGATCGCACGCGTCACATGCTCATGTTGAAGGCGCAAACAGGTCCGGTTTTTCTGACCTACAGAGCGCGACCCGAAATCGATGAACAAGTCTCAGCAGCTACAGCCGTTGCACCTTTGTTTGATCTAACGGCGCCGGACGGCGTTCGTCACACGATCTGGCGTTTAAGTGAAACTGAATCGCTCGTGAAGAGTTTTGAGTCCGTGCCGCTGCTCTACATCGCTGACGGTCATCACCGCGCGGCGAGCGCGAGCCGTGCGCGCGCCGAATTGAAACAACAAAGCTTCGCGCATACCGGTAACGAAGATTACAACTATTTCCTGACTGTGATCTTCCCTGACTCGCAGGTGCGAATACTTGCTTACAACCGCACGGTTCAGGACCTCAACGGTCTCTCGCGTGAAGAGTTTCTCAACACTTTACGAGAAAGCTTCACGATCAGTGAGAACGCCAGTCCGGAGCCGCCAAAGCGGGGCCACTGGAGCATGTATCTCGGCGGCAAGTGGTACGGGTTGCAGCTCTCGCCCGCGGCGACACTGCCGACCGGCACCGTCGCGATGCTCGACGTGAGCATTCTTCAGGACCGGCTGCTCGATCCGATTCTCGGTATCAAAGACGTTCGCACTGACAAGCGCGTGGACTTCATCGGCGGCCTGCGCGGCACCAAAGAGCTCGAACGCCTCGTGAACGAAGGCAAAGCTGCCGTTGCGTTTTCACTGCATCCGACAACGGTCGAAGAGCTGTTGATGGTTTCTGACGCGAACGAAATCATGCCACCGAAGTCGACGTGGTTTGAGCCGAAGCTAAGGGACGGATTGTTGATACACACGATTTGATTATGCGAGTGCTCATTGCAGACAAATTCGAACAATCAGGCCGGGACGGCTTGCAGTCGCTCGGTTGCGAGATCACTTATCAACCCGATCTGAAAGACGACGCGCTCGTCGATGCGATTCGCAAAGAAGCGCCGGACATTCTCGTCGTGAGAGGTACGAAAGTTACCGAGCCCATGCTCGATGCTGGACCAGTAAAACTGGTCGTGCGTGCGGGCGCCGGGTACAACACGATCGACGTTTCTGCCGCTTCGAAGCGCGGCATCTATGTTTCGAATTGTCCCGGCAAAAACTCGATCGCAGTGGCCGAGCTCGCGTTCGCGTTGCTCCTCGCAGTGGATCGTCGCATTGCGGACAACGTCGCTGCGTTGCGTCGCGGTGAGTGGAATAAGAAAGAATTTTCGAAAGCACGCGGGCTGTTTGGCCGTACGCTCGGATTGATCGGCGTCGGCAAGATTGGCCAGGAGATGATTCCACGTGCGCGCGCTTTTGGCATGCCTGTGGTTGCGTGGAGCCGGAGTTTGAACGCGGAACGGGCAGCGCTGTTAGGGGTTGAGTTGAAAGCGTCGCCGCGGGAAGTCGCAAGCGAGTCTGACATCGTGAGTGTTCACGTGGCGTTGACTCCCGAAACGAAACATTTTCTCAGTACAGATTTTTTCAACGCCATGCGCGAGGGCGCTTACTTTATCAATACTGCGCGCGGCGAAGTCGTCGATCAGCAGGCACTCGCTGCCGCAATGCGAGACCGCGGCATACGCGCCGGTCTCGACGTTTATGCGGTTGAGCCGACCAGCAGCGCCGGCGAGTTTCACGATGAGATCGTGAAGGAAGACGGGCTTTACGGCACGCATCACATCGGCGCCTCGACAGACCAGGCGCAGGAAGCGATTGCGGCAGAGACTGTTCGCATCGTCAAAGAGTTCAAGGAAACCGGGAAAGTACCGAATGTTGTGAATCTCGCGCGGCAAACTCCCGCGACGCACCGTCTTGTGGTCCGTCATCGCGATCGACCGGGTGTGCTGGCCGGCGTGCTTGAGGCGATCAAGGCGGAGCAGATCAACGTTCAGGAAATGGAAAATATCGTGTTTGAAGGCGCGGCCGCGGCGGTGGCCCGCATCAATCTGGACAATGCACCAACGAAAGAAACCCTCAACAAGCTTCAAGCAAGCAACGCAGATATAATCGAGCTCGATTTGCTTGAGTTGAAATGAACACAACCCTCATCACGGGAGCATCGACCGGAATCGGTGCAGCCTTTGCCAGAAAACTCGCCGCACGTGGAAGAAACGTGCTGCTGGTCGCGCGCTCTGAAGACAAACTGATCGCGCTCTGCAACGAGCTCGGGCGCTTGACCAGCATTCGCGCACAGTATCTGACGCTCGATCTGCGAGAGCCGGATGCCGGGGCGCAGTTATTTGAAGAGACGAAAAAACGTGAGCTCGAGATCGATATGCTCATCAACAACGCCGGCGTTGGCTCGATGGGCGACTTTCCGAAACTCGATCTCGATCGCGAGCTTGAAATGATCCGGTTGAACGTGAGAGCGGTGGTCGATCTGACGCATCGCTTTCTTGGTCCAATGCGCGAGCGCAAGCGCGGCACGATCATCAACGTCGCCTCAACCGCGGGGTTTCAGGCTGTTCCGTACATGGCGACTTACGCGGCGACAAAGGCGTTTGTCCTCTCGTTTTCGGAAGCACTCGCGGAAGAAAACCGCTTGCATGGAATTCATGTGATGGCACTTTGTCCCGGCGTTACTGAAACAAACTTTTTCGAAGCGTCGGAGATCGATCGGCCACCAATGCGCACGATCCAGACGCCCGAAGAAGTCGTGGATGCTGCCCTGCGCGGACTGGCGCGGCAAAAGACGGTGGTAATTTCCGGTTGGACCAACTGGTTTACGATTGAAGCTGAACGCTTCGTGCCACGATCGCTGGTGACGAAGGTTGCGGGTAAAGCTTTGCGACCGCGATTTGAGGAATGATGAATATCTTGTTAATTCTGTGAATCTTGTAATCCTGTGAGATTTACAGGATGTACAAGATACGGAGAAATCAATGACAGACAGAATTTTTAACTTTAGCGCGGGGCCGGCGGTGTTGCCGGTACCGGTTTTAGAAGAAGCGCAACGTGACATGGTCAGCCTCCCGGGCGTCGGCATGTCAGTGATGGAGATCAGTCACCGCTCGAAAACATTCGACGAGATCATCGGCCGCACGGAAGCGACCCTGCGCGATCTCATGAAAATCCCGTCGAACTATCACGTCCTTTTTCTCCAGGGCGGCGCGAGTTTGCAGTTTTCAATGGTGCCCATGAACTTCCTGCCCGCGGACGGCAGCGCTGACTACGTCCTCACCGGAAGCTGGGGCAAGAAAGCGCTCAAGGAAGCGAAAAAGGTCGGCTCCGTGAACATTGCCGCGACGATGGCGGATGGTGGTTTCACGCGTGTGCCGTCACGCGATGAGATGAGCCTGAGCCCGCACGCCGCTTACGTTCACATCACGAGCAATGAAACGATCGAAGGCGTGCAGTGGAAACGCGAGCCCAACGTCGGCGACGTTCCGCTCGTCGTCGATTCTTCGTCTGACATTATGTCGCGCGAGATCGATGTCAATAAATACGGTCTGATTTATGCCGGCGCGCAGAAGAACATGGGACCAAGCGGCGTCACGCTCGTGATCATTCGCGACGACTTATTGCAACGCATTCCCGAGAATATGCCGACGATGCTTGACTATGGCACTCACGTGAAAAATAAATCGCTTTACAACACGCCAAACACGTGGGGCATTTACATCATGGGCCTCGTTTGCAAATGGCTACGGGACCAGGGTGGCATCGCGGGAATGGAACAGCAGAACGAGGCGAAGGCGCAGTTGCTTTACGATGCGATCGACGC
>DATHTI010000134.1:0-3052 GCA_035463335.1 Pyrinomonadaceae bacterium
CAACGTGAGCGCGAGAGAAAACTCCGCAATTATGAGCGCACGAAAAGCGTTACGCTTCAGTCCACGACTGCCGCCGCGGCCTCCGAGTTGGAGAATCTCGTTCAGATCGAGTCGTGTTGCCTGCCAGGCAGGCGCGGCCCCAAACAACAGTCCGGCAACTGTTGTTACCGCGATCGTAAAGAGCAGCACCGGAATACTGATCCTGATCTCTGCTTCTGAGGGGATCATCGTGCCGACCGGTGGCATCACGAGTGTTATCGCGTTGATGATCGCGCGCGCGAGAAAAACTCCCAGTGCTCCACCGAGAGCCGCCAACACGAGGCTCTCCGTGAGAAACTGACCGAACAACCGCGGCCGCGAAGCACCGAGTGCCGCCCTCAACGCAATCTCTTTTTGACGAGAAGCGCCGCGCGCCAGCAGCAGATTCGCCACGTTGACGCAGCCAATCAACAGGAGAAATCCGACCGCGCCCAGCAGCAGCCAGAGGTTGCGGCGCGTGGAGTCGGTAACAAAGTTGAGGTGCAACGGCTCCACACTCACGCCGCGGTTCGCATTTGTCTGTGGCAACTCCTGCTGAAGTTGCGCAGCGATGCCGTTCATCTCTGCCTGTGCCTGATCGATTGTGACTCCGTCTTTCAAGCGTGCCATCACCGGCATAAAGTTCCGGTCATGAGCTATTTGCTGAGGGGTGAAAGACAGTGGCACCCACACCTGCGAGGAGAGTCGATCGTGCAGGCCCGGAGGAAGAACGCCGACGACTGTGTACGACTCGCCGTTCATCCGAATGTCTTTGCCGATGAGGTCACGATTGGAGTTGAAGTGTTTGGTCCATGCGCGATTACTGAGAATCACGACGTGGTCCCTGCCCGGCTCACCTTCTTCAGGAAGAAAGCTGCGCCCGAGAAACATCGGCAATCCACGCATGCCAAAGAACCCGGGGGTGCAACGTGCACCCGCAATCTGTTCGGGTCGATCTGCAGTGGCAACGTTGAACGAGGCGCCGGTCCACGCGTTCAGATCCTGGAACGAAGTGCTACGTCGTCGCCATTCGAGCAAGTCGCCGGCGGGTACCGAGTTTCTCCCGCCCGGTGTTTTGGCCCACACCATCACGAGTTGTTCCGACTTCGGATACGGCATCGGCTCGAACACCGCATAGACCACACTGAAGATCGCCGTGGTCGCTCCGATCCCCAGCGCGAGCGTCAACACCGCCGTAGTCGCGAAGCCCTTGTTCTTCAACAACGTGCGTATCGCGAAGCTGATGTTTTGTTTGAGCGCTCTCATATCCGTTTAAATCGTCTTGAGAAATCCGTCCAATCTGTGGTTACTCATCTCTTAACGCCTCTAACGGGTCCACTTTCGTGGCCCTGCGCGCGGGTGTGTAACAAGCAAGCAACGAAACAAAGACGAGCAACACCGGTATCGCCGTGAACACGACCGGATCTGTCGCACTCACTTCAAACAACAAACTCTTGATCGTCCGCGTTAACGCCAGCGCTCCTGCCACTCCGACCACCACGCCCACACCCGTGAGCCAAAGCCCCTGTCGCATCACGGCACGCCGCAACGCACCCGGTTGCGCGCCGAGCGCGAGCCTGATGCCAAACTCTTTCGTACGACTACCAACGTAAACCGACATCGTGCTGTAAATGCCGACCGCCGCGAGCGTCAAAGCAATGATCGCGAATGCAGTCAGCAAGAAATTCGTCAGTCGCTGCGTGCTGAGTGTTTGTCCGATGATGTCCGTCATCGGCCGCACGAGATACAACGGCATGTCCGGATCAACCTGCCTGATCGCCGCCCTGAAGTTTGGAATCACATTCGCCGGTGGTCCATCAGTGCGCACAACGAACGAAGCGCGCGGCGACGAATACTGGGCCAGCGCGAGGTAGATGTGCGGGCGCTTCTCTTCCATTAGGTTGAGGTGTTTCACGCCGGCAACGACACCGATAACTGTAAGCCACTGGCGATCGCCGGTGAACTGTATGCGCCGGCCCAGCTCATTACCCTCCGGCCAGTAGCGACGCGCAAATGGCTCATCGATGATCGCCACCCGTGTTGATTGGCCGTGGTCCATGCGCGCGAAATCGCGGCCGCGCAGAATCGACATTCCGAGTGCCTCAAAAGTTCCCGGCGAGACGCTTGTAATCTCAGCCTGTTCGGTTTGTGAAGAGTTCGGGTCCGCTGGTTCCTGTCCTTCGACGATGACACCATCCACATTCCCGCCATCGGCGAAAGGCAGATTGTCAGTCACGCCAACTGCCTTGATGCCGGGCGAGTTGCGCAAGCCTTCCGTGGCGGCGTCGTAGAAGCGCAACGCTTTCTCTTCGTTGTCGTACTTCGACTGCGGGAGGGTCGCGACCATCGTGAGCGTATTCTCGGGATTGAAGCCGAGGTCGACTGACTCGAGCCGTTGAAAACTCTTGAGCAACAAACCGGCGCCGATCAGGAGGACGAGTGAGAGAGCAAACTGCACGGCCCCAAGCGCGCTGTTCAGACGCCGGTGTGAAACCGTGCCGCGCGCGCCTTCACGAATGCCGGTCGCAAGTCCCATCGCGTACGCGCGCAACGCGGGCATGAAGCCGAACAGCAAACCCGTGAACACAGTTAGACCTGCGGTGAACGCGAGCACGGTGCCGTTCAAACGCACTTCTTCCATGCGCACGATGCCGCTGATGGGCAGCTTGTCGAGCATGCGAATGCCAAATCCAGCCAGGCCAACACCCACGACTGCGCCGATAAACGAGAGCAGCACGCTTTCAGTGAGGAGTTGTCGCGCCACTCGCGCGGGCGACGCACCCAGCGACACGCGGACAGCGATCTCTCGCGTGCGTGAAGTCGCGCGCGCGAGCAGAAGGTTCGCCACGTTTGCACACGCGATCAGCAGCACGAGCGCGACGGCGGCGAGCAACACGAGCAGCGGCTTCTCCGTCCTGCCGAGCATCGCCTGGCGCATCGGCGTGACGATCGTTCTTGGACCATTACCCACGCTCAGCCCGATTGCCTCGCCAAGGTTCGGATGCTCGCGGCCAAAGTTCTGGAGCACTTGAGT
>DATHTI010000135.1:0-1864 GCA_035463335.1 Pyrinomonadaceae bacterium
CGTCGATTTGAACGGTGGTGAAGCCGTTCGCTGTCACTTCGAGTTTGTAGCGGCCGGGTGGGAGGAGTGTAAATGCGAAGTCGCCGGAATCTTTGGTTGTGAGATCGCGAACTTGCGAGGTGGCGTGGTTGATCAGCTTGATGCTGGCGTTTGGGATGGCGGCATCGTTCGGGTCGATGACCGTGCCGCTTAATTGGCCCGTGTCGCCCTGGGGAAAAGCGAGAGCAATGATGAGCGCCAGGAGGGGGAGCATAGTTTTTTTGACAGGATTTACAAGAAGATTACAGGATTCGCAAGATGGTCCTGGTTTTTAATAAATCGATCCGCGTTTAGAGTTCAAGCTTTAGCTTGTGTGACCTCGAAACAGCAGCCTAAAGGCTGAACTCTAAACTCGTTCACAAGTCGATCGGTTGTGCTGATATGACTTGCTCGAGCGAGCGCAGCGATTGCAATGTCTCTTTGCTCAATGGCGCATCAACCTCGATCACAGCCATCGCTTCACCGCCGCGCTCGCGTCGCCCGAGATGAAAATGACTGATGTTGACGCCGCCCTGGCCCAGGATCGTGCCGATGCCGCCAATGACGCCGGGAACATCGTGATTGCGCGTCACGAGCATGTGGCCGTGCGGTGTCGCCTCGAGATGGAAGCCGTCGATCTCCGTTATACGCCCTTCGCGCCGTTCTCCACCATACCCAAACAGCGTTCCGGCCAGACTCTGCGTTGACTGGCCCGTGCTGATCTCGGTGCGAATGGCGGGCGACATGTCGGCGGCGGTGCGAACGTAAGTTGTAGTCACTTTGATACCACGCTCTTCTGCGATCAGAAATGCGTTGACGACATTCACGCGCGCACTGACGTCGCGCAGCAGTCCGGCAAGAAACGCGCGCGTGACCGGCGCGGCATCAATGTCAACGATCTCACCCGCAAATTCGATTCTCACTTCGCTCACCGGTTTATCAATGAGCTGCGCCTGAAACCGTCCGAGACTCTCCGCCAGCTTGACGTATGGCTGGGCCAGGTTGAACTCTTTGATCCCGAGCGCGGGTACGTTCACGGCGCCGCGCAAAACTCCCGTTAAAAGGTAATCACGCATCTGTTCCGCGACCGTAAAAGCGACGCCCTCCTGAGCTTCTTTCGTCGATGCGCCAAGGTGTGGCGTCACGATTACCTGCTCGAGCTGCAGCAGCTTGTGATTGGAAGGCGGCGGCTCCTCGCTAAAAACATCGAGGGCCGCTCCGGCAATGGCGCCGCTCGTGATCGCTTCATACAGCGCATCTTCGTCAACGAGACCGCCGCGCGCACAGTTAATAATACGTGTGCCCTTTTTCATTTTGCTGATTGCCTCGCGATCGATGAGACCACGTGTTTCAGCAGTTAGCGGGGTGTGGACCGTGAGAAAGTCTGCTCGCGCGTAGACTTCCTCGAGGGGCGCCAGCTCGATCTCGAGATCGCGTGCCTGCTCCGGCGCGATGAATGGATCGTAGGCGACGATCAGCATGTCCATCGCGCGTGCACGCGAGGCAACGACGCGCCCGATTCGTCCGAGGCCAACAATTCCGAGCGTCTTACCCTGGAGCTCAACGCCGACAAATTTCTTGCGGTCCCAACGTCCTGACTTGAGACTGCTGCTCGCTTGCGGGATCGAGCGCGCGAGCGAAATGAGCATCGCGATCGTGTGTTCGGCAGTCGTGATCGTGTTGCCGTCCGGCGCATTCATCACCACGACGCCGCGGATCGTTGCGGCTGAAACGTCGATATTATCGACGCCGACTCCCGCCCGGCCGATAACACGCAGGCTGTTCGCCGCGTCAAGCAAGTCCGCAGTGACTTTCGTTTCGCTGCGGACGATGAGTCCTTCACAAT
>DATHTI010000136.1:0-3495 GCA_035463335.1 Pyrinomonadaceae bacterium
GAGACATGTCAAACCTCATCCGCAGATGCACAGATTACACCGGCACGTTTCTGTGTAATCTGCGCAATCTGTGGATGGTCAAACTTCCTTGTACTCCGAATCCACATCTTCATGCGACTGGGCCACCCGGTAGTTCTTCGACTGTAGCTGCTTCGTGATCAGCAAGTCGTCTTTCGTCTTGAGGAGATCTGCGCGGCTGTAAACAGAGAGCTCGAAGTTGTAACCGTGAGTGATGGCGTCCTTCGGGCACGCTTCGACACAGTAACCGCAGAAGATGCAACGGCCGTAATCGATGTTGTAGACAACAGCGTAACGCTCGTCGATACCGATGCGCTCTTCGGGCGGTCGCGGGTCGTCGGCGGCAACGATGTAGATGCACTCTGAAGGACACGCGGCCGCGCAGAGATAACACGCAACACACTTCTCACGCCCGAGCTCGTCGACGTGCAAAAGGTGCTGCCCGCGATAACGTGGCTGCATCGTCACAGGCTCGTCGGGATACTGGACTGTCAACTTGCGTTTGGGTATGTAAGACAGGGTCACACCCATGCCCTGAATGATTGCTTTAGTTGATTCAATAACGTCAGTAATGATCGACATACATTTTGTGCTTTTTGTGGCTAAAGATCTGTTCCTATATTCTCTCGCGGCTTCAATTCGGATCCGGTCGCCTGCCACCGGGCAGCGCGCCAGACAAACTTATCCCTGAAATCAAACGTTGCCCTGCCACCTTCATGAGAATAGAACGTGACGACTCCCGTTAACGTGGCCCGATCTCCCGTCAGCGTCAGCTTCACATCGCTCATGTCCCACTTCGCGGTTTGCGTATCGCGTTTTATCCTGCGCAGGTAATCCGCTTTGGTCTCGAGACCGCCCTCGACGCTCGCCTGGCCGACATAATCATCCGCCAGTATTCGATCGAGTGTTTTCTGGTCGGCGTTGATGTTCGCGACCATCCACTCGTTCTCCAGATTTTTCAAGTGCGCCAGCACCTGCTCGCGATCCGTCGGCGGCGGAGTGTTGAGATCTCCACTCGAATTACTATTCGTGTTGGACGAATTACTATTGATATTGGGCGTCGTCGCAGCACGATTCGAATTCTCTGTCTGGCGAACCGCGATGCGCGGGTTCTGTTGTTCACGAATCTTTCGCTGGACCATTACCACGGCGAATATCGAGAGCGCCAGAAAACCGAGAATAAACGCGCCTGCAATCCCGACCACCCACGGCCATAAACGTCGCCGCGGCTTAACCTCGGCGCCGGGCGGAACATAAGCCGCCGGCGGCTGGTACGCAACCGCATTCCACTGGTCGTCTTCATTGCCGCGCGGTCTTACAACAGTCGTATCGTCTTCCGTCTCAACCGGTGTCAGCGGCGTGCCGTCGTCAATGCAAAACCTCAGATTGGGATCGGTGTACGTCCGGTTACAGGTGGAACAACGTTTCATCTGGTGAATTCTAAACCACGGCCGACGAATTATCTAAGAGCGGCGCGCAGAAATATCCAGAGGAAGATCAAACCGTAGAACAGGATGCTGACGGCGCCGATGATAACGCCTGCGGTGGCATAGGGTTTTCCGCCGAACTTCTCCGGCGACTTCTTGATTTGTGAGAGGGCGATGAGTCCGAGCACTAAAGCGACGATGCCCGGAAACGGACCGAAACAGCCGGCCGTCACGAACCCCGCGATGGCCGTAATCATCGATGCCAGCGCCAGGCCTTCGCTCCGTTTTACTCCAGGCACGAAGGGCCGGGGCGCCGGTGGTGGCGGCGGAGGTTGCCACGGACCCGGCTTCATCGGCGGTCGTTCGTCGGGCGCGATCCAGCCACCCGGAAGCGGAGGCTCGCGCGGCAGCCACTGTGTGGCTTCTTCGTCCGGTGTTTTAAGCTTGGGCTCGCGGATGTGCGGGTTCCAGTTGGGATCCGCGGGTGGCGTCAACTCTTGTATAAGCGGCGTACCGTCATCTGAACAAAAGCTCAGCCAGGGTTCGTCAAACCGTTTTTTGCAAACAGGACAGTACTTCATTACCGCTCAAACAAGTTCCAGTCGACTGAAGAAATAGGAAATCTCGATCGCTGCATTTTCGTCTGAGTCAGAGCCGTGGACGGCGTTCTCGCCGACCGAGCCGCCAAACTCTTTTCGCAGCGTACCCGCATCGGCTTTCGCAGGATCAGTTGCGCCCATCAGATCGCGCCACGATTTTACTGCGCTCTCTTTTTCGAGCGCCATAACCACGCACGGCCCGCTCGACATAAACTCCGTCAACCCGGCGAAGAACGGCCGCTCGCGATGCACGGCGTAAAAACCTTCTGCCTGTTTTGTCGTCATGTGGATCAACTTCAATCCACGGATGCTGAAACCATTATCAAGAATCTTCTGAATGATCGATCCCGTATGACCCGCGCGCACCGCGTCAGGTTTGATGATACCGAAAGTTAAGTTTGACATGTTCTGTTTTGTGCTTTTTGTTCTTTTTTGATCTAGAGTGCGTCCTTCATCGCCTTGCCGATATCAGCCGGCGACTTAACAACATGAATTCCCGCTTCATCGAGCGCCTTCATCTTCTCAGCAGCAGTTCCCTTTCCACCGGCGATGATCGCGCCCGCGTGTCCCATGCGTCGTCCGGGCGGCGCTGTTTGACCGGCTATGAACGCGACGATCGGCTTCGTCACATTTTCTTTTGCAAACGCCGCCGCTTCTTCCTCTGCGGTGCCGCCAATCTCACCGATCATCACGATGCCCGTCGTCTCATCGTCTTCCTGAAATAATCGCAACGCATCGACGTGTGTTGTGCCCACAATCGGATCACCGCCGATACCGATTGCCGATGATTGCCCGAGACCTAACGCCGTTAGTTGTCCAACAGCCTCGTACGTCAACGTTCCCGAGCGTGAGACGACGCCGATGTTGCCCTCGCGATGAATGTGTCCGGGCATGATTCCGATCTTGCACTTGCCGGGCGAGATGATGCCTGGGCAGTTTGGTCCAATCAGGCGAACGGGTTTATCGCGCAGGTACTCTTTCACTTTCACCATGTCGAGTGTCGGAATACCTTCGGTGATGCAAACGATCACAGGAATGCCCGCGTCAGCCGCTTCCATCACTGCGTCAGCGGCAAATGAAGGTGGAACGTAGATCACGGAAGCATTCGCGCCCGCTTCTTTCACTGCATCGGCAACTGTGTTGAAAACCGGAATTCCCTCATGTGTAGTGCCGCCTTTTCCGGGCGTGACGCCAGCGACAACGTTCGTTCCATACTCAACCATCTGTTTTGCATGGAACGTTCCCTCTTTTCCGGTCAGGCCCTGCACGACCAGGCGTGTGGATTTATCGACTAGAACGCTCAACGATGAATGCTCCTCCAGTTAGAAATCCGGCAGTATACAAAAACCATCCACAGATTACACAGACTGCCTAAACAATCTGGGTAATCTGTGGACAAGTGCTAAACCAGCTCAACGCGCTCACCATACTGCGGCACGTGCACGTTCCAT
>DATHTI010000137.1:0-5484 GCA_035463335.1 Pyrinomonadaceae bacterium
TCACTGGCCCACTCTCCGAAGAACAGCGCGCGCGTCTCGAAGAGATCGCGCACAAGTGTCCGGTCCATAAAACGCTCACCTCGGAAATCGTCATCGTATAATTTTGCAACTGCAAACTATGGAACACCGCATTAAGCCGCACTTATCTTCCCGCACGCAACACCTAATCGGGTCAGTTCCCCCGACGGACCGTCTTTACGCAGCCGGCTAATGCCGTCTCGCACCTAAACCCGATCTTCAAACGGAAGGACATCCAAATGAAATTAGACTTCGTATCAAACTGTCGGTTGTTTCACGAAACAGAAAATACTGGCTACTTCTCTCGGTCCCTCTTGTGACACGGCGCTGATGTGGACCAGCGCGGCTTCAGCCGCTTGCAACTTCCTTTCGATACTGGCATCGATAGGATCCGGCGACGGGCAGGTGCTCACTCAAAAGGATTCAACGTGCCTTGGTATACAGGGTCGGCATCCAAAACTCGTCAGGCGCTTTATTCCCGACGCAACTGGTTAATTACTTCGATGCGCTGTTTAACTTCGAGACTGAATTGCCCGAGCTCTTCTTCCGTCAGAAGCTCTTCACCAATCATATTAGCAAGCAAAAACAGCGCATTTGAGCGACTTGGACCATCGAAAGCAGTCGCCAGGCTTTTGTCGCGCTCTCGAATTAATCGAAACAACCTTCGATAACAATCGTGGTAGTTGCCGTTGCACTCTGCAACCACTCGCACCTCTTCAAGCACGCGCTGGCAGTATCGCTCTAAGGCGACGCTACGAAGACGGCGAAAGACTTTCCAATCAGACTCTTTAAATTCCATAGTTCAATCAGTCTACAGCGGGCTTACCAGGGCGGGCTTCATTTTAGGACACTTGCCAAGTTCGCACTAACGTTTCGCATGTATGAAACTTTCAAAGGAAAGACGTGCCCTTGTGATAACGTTCCAGGTAGTTCATAAACTTGTGGTCCAAATCTCTTTGAAGACGCGCTTGAAGTTGGCCCCAAGTACCTTCTCAACAATACCGCTTGTGTATCCACGCTTGAGTAGCGCATCAGTAACGATCTCGATCCTTCGCGGCGTGTTCAGGTCAGGGATGTACGCCGGTCGATCTTCACCGGGAGCCGAGATCCCTTGCGCCTTACGTTGTTCTACCTGTCTTCGTAAGTTTTCCAAATCCTTTTCTGTGACAGGCCGGAACGGTACGTCCGTGCCTATGCCCACGTGATCCTCGCCGCAGATCTTTAGCGCATGGTCCATGTGCCGCATGTAGTCGGCCAGCGTTGGTTGCTTCGGTGAAGGTGTCAGATACGGCAGCATATACATAACCCATGACGCCACCTCTCGCGGCCAGCGCTTTCATCTCACGGTCTTCCAGGTTGCGCGGGTGCATGTGGACACTACGGCAAGCTGAATGCGAGACGATCGGCGGCTTCTTCGACGCAGCAATGCCGTCGGCTATGGTCTGCGTGTTGGCATGGCTCAGATCGAGTGCCACACCAAGCTCGTTCATCTTTGCTATTGCTTCGCGTCCTAGTTCAGTTAACCCCTGCACATCTCCGTCGAGACATCCGACTCCGAAAGGAGAACGCCGGTTGTACGTCAACTGCATGACGCGGACACCGAGCTTGTGGAATAGCTCAATACGTTCAACCTTATCTTCCAGCATGCTTGCAGCTTCGAAAGAGTAGATGACGCCCACCTTGCGTTGTTTCTGTGCGCGTTCAAGATCGGCATAAGACCGAACCTTCAGGAACAGATCAGGTCTCTTCTCGATTAGTTCTTCCGCTGCGGCAATATCTTCCTTTGCCTGGTCGAATGTACCGCTGGCTCCGCCGAGAGTAGATTTGAGTGCGGTGATGCCTGAATCGCGCACGGCCTTGAGTTTTGATTCCTGCTCGTCGCCGGTAAGCTGGAAGCCGATAGAAGCAAGCGTGTTGCAGTCGAGGACGAATGAGTTGCGATAGAGCTCAGCAGCCTTCGCAGAAACTTGTTGTGCCTCGGACGACCAAACCAATTCTGGTTTCAACGCCGAGAGAACCACCGCACTGCCAAGAGACTTTGCGAACTGACGACGTGTAATCATCTGGCTCTACTTGTGATTATCCAAACTCGATACTCTTCGGCGAAACAACTTGTTTGTACGGGCATGTCGCCACAAAGAAGCACCAAAAAGCTCAAAAATCAATACAACCTTTTTGAGCTTTTTGCGCTTCTTTGTGGCTAAGATTCGGCTCAGAGTGACGAACGGCTGCCAAAGCTGGCAGCCGTTCTTGATTCATAAGAAATGGTCGGGACGACTGGATTCGAACCAGCGACCTCACGCACCCCAAGCGTGCGCGCTACCAGGCTGCGCCACGTCCCGTTTGCACTGAACTCTACTACAACAATTCAGGATTTGCTATTCCGGCTCGTCTCCTGCTCGAGTAGCGACAATAACTCGCGCAGCTCCGAAGCGAGTTGCTTCAATCCCTGTCGCTCTTCCGCCGTGCGTGGAGTAACGGCGCGTGTGTAGGTAGGTGTTTCCGACTGGAACAACTCGCCGTTATTGAATTCAACCGGCGCGCTCTCTGGCTGCCCGTCTTCATCAGCCCCGACAACTTTCAGTTTGCCACCACCGCGAAGCTCGTTCGTCAAACGCTTCTTCGCGCCTGCGATCGTGTACTGGTCTTCGTAAAGCAGCTCTTTGATCCGCAGCGCCATTTCCACGTCGCGTTTGCGATAGACGCGCTGGCCGGCGCGGTTCTTTTGCGGCGCCAGCATCGGGAATTCTGATTCCCAGTAACGCAACACGTGCGCCTGCACACCCGCGAGCTCACAAACTTCCCCGATCTTGAAGAACAACTTTTCGGGTATGGCTACAGCAGGGCGACTCATCAAATAATGCCTCGATTAATCAGTGGAGCTGAACTCCTAAGCCGGGTTCAAAGTGTTGGAAGTGTTTTGGCAAGTTCGCCAACGTTCGTGCGACGGCGACCATGTTACCCGCGTGGAGTTTTGCGTGTCAACACTTACACTTAGCGCACCTGACTTAAAACTTTTTCTTAAAAGTATCGGATGAGGGGTAAATCTCAGATTTAAACATAGAACAAGTCAGGAAGAGGGGCTTGCCCCCGCCGCTGTTGGATTGGACAAGCGGGGGCAAACCCCTCTTGCTGACTTGTTCTATGTTTACTTCCTGACTTGTTCTATGTTTGGCGAGCGAGTATTGCGCAGGCTATAATCCGCCGTTCCCACGCACAAAGCCGGAAGGAAACGAGCCAAACAGTGACAACCTCGCCAACGGTTCTCCGCCTTGCTACGCGACTCGAGCAGGTTGGATTTTCCGATATCGTCAAACTTCGCAACCGCATCATGGAGCTGCGCGGCGAAGGCGCAACCGTATACCAGTTCGAAGGTGGCGAGCCTTTCATGCCGACACCTGATCCAATCAAAGCAGCGATGAAACGCGCCCTCGATGAAGACCAAACTCGTTACGCACCTTCATCGGGCATTCCCGAGCTGCGCGAAGCGATGGCTGAAAAATTGCGCACTCGTAATCGCATCCCGGCAGAAGCGAAAGACGTGATCGTTGTCAACGGCGGCATGCAGGCTTTGTTCGGCGCGTTTCAGTCGATCGTGAATCCGGGCGACGAGGTGCTGCTCTTCTCGCCTTACTGGACGCCAATCAAAGATCTCGTTGCGCACTGCCAGGGCCGCAGTGTGTTCGTGCCAACCGCCGAAGCGCGCGAGCACGGTTTTCCACAAACACTCGCACGCTACGCGACCGAACGCACACGTGCGATCTATTACAACACTCCGCAGAATCCGAGTGGCGTTGTCTTCACACCTGCAGAGGCCAAAGCAGTCGCTGAGTTTGCGCAGGAGCGCGACCTCGTCGTCGTGGCAGATGAAGCTTACGAAGATCTGGTCTACGACGGCGAGCACTGCTCGATCGCATCGCTCGATGGAATGTTTGAGCGCACGATCACTTGCTTCACGTTTTCCAAGTCGTATGCGATGACTGGCTGGCGACTCGGTTATGCAGTCGCAACTGAGCCATGGATGACTGGTCTAAAAAAAGCAACACTCTATTCGTCGAATGGTGTGTCAACACCGACGCAATGGGCCGGAGTCGCTGCGTTGCAGATCGAGACTTCGGTCCTCGCAGAGATCAAAGACCAGTATCGACGCCGTCGCGATCTGTTGTTGTCAGGATTGAACGAGATCGGATTGCACTGCGCTCCTCCGGCAGGCGCGTTCTATGCTTTCCCCGACGTGAGTCGCATCAACAAAGACAGTCGCGAAGCTGCCGATGTGTTGCTCAATCGCGCCCAGGTCGCAACTGTTCCGGGCATCGTCTTCGGTGCTGAAGGCGAGAGCCACCTGCGCTTCTCTTTTTCCACTTCGATCGAATCCATCGAAGCAGGACTCGATTCGCTTCGTCGTAACCTTTAACGATGAGAAGCGAATTCGACTTCATCAACGCACTTCGCCAGCGAGTCGCATCTTCATCTCAATCGATCGTTACCGGTCTCGGAGACGACGCCGCTGTGTTTCGCAGCAGCCCCGGCAAAGAGACAGTCGTCAGTACCGATCTGCTGGTTGAAAACATCGACTTTCGTCGCACGACAACACCGCCTTACCTCCTGGGCCATAAAGCACTCGCAGTTTCACTTTCCGATCTTGCGGCGATGGGATCGAGACCGTTGTGGGCCATGGTGTCGATCGGCATACCCGAAGACGTCTGGCAAACAGACTTTGTCGATCGGTTTTACGACGGCTGGCTGGACCTCGCGAATCGTTACGGCGTCCACTTGATTGGCGGCGATACCTCACGCACGAACGAGCACATCGTGATCGATTCGATTGCGATCGGTGAATGCGCGGCGGGAATGGCAGTAAAGCGAACCGGCGCGAGTCCGGGCGATCAAATTTTTGTTACGGGCTCGCTCGGCGCAGCAGCGGCGGGTTTGCGACTGATCGAACGTGGCGCACATCTCGCGGAACAGAATCTCGGGGACGAAGACTCGCAGAAACTCGATCACGTTTTGCTGCGACAGCTTCGACCTGAGCCACGTGTCGGCTGGGGCATCGTGTTGCCTGAGGAGCGACTGGCGACCGCGATGATCGATCTGAGTGATGGATTGTCGTCTGATATCAATCATCTGTGTGAGGCGAGCAGGGTCGGTGCGCTGATCGATGCATCGCTCGTGCCGATCGACGAGCGCGTTGTGGAGCTGTGTGGCCGTCGTGCGTTAGACCCGCTTCAGCTCGCGCTGCATGGTGGCGAAGATTTTGAGCTGCTGTTCACTGTAAAGCCGGAGAACGTGGCGCGCCTGCCGCGGCGAGTGGATGGAGTCGAGATCAAGCGCATCGGAGAGATCACGCGCGCCGGCGATGGCGTCAAAATTTCGGAAGGCACGCGCATCTGGGATCTCAAGCCCGGCGGCTGGAAGCATTTTTAGCAGTAATAGAATTTAGCAGTAAGAATAGAACAAGTCAGGAAG
>DATHTI010000138.1:0-22923 GCA_035463335.1 Pyrinomonadaceae bacterium
TCTCACGCTCGAGACGATTGATGCGATCGCGGACGCGACGACGATCGGTTTCGAGTTTCGTTTCGCCGGGACCTCTGCCGCCGATACCGCCTGCCAAACGCGAGAACGCCGAATCCTGACCTGCGATCAAACGCGGCAACAGGTATTTCAACTGCGCCAGCTCTACCTGAATCTTTCCTTCTTTCGATTGCGCGCGCTGCGCGAAGATGTCGAGTATCAACTGCGATCGATCGATGACTTTGAGATCTGTTGCTTCCGACAACGACCGCACTTGTGCGGGCGAGAGCTCACTGTCGAACACCAGCATGTCCGCGCCGAGCTGTAGTGCGCGAATGATCAGCTCGTCGAGTTTGCCGCGACCGAGCACTGTGCGCGGATCGATCGCCTGGCGACGTTGAATGATCCGGTCCTGGACCACGACACCGGCTGACATGGCGAGCTCGGCAAGCTCTGCCATCGACTCTTCAGCGTCAGCGAGTGAGCCGGTTGCCACGCCGACGAGAATGGTACGGTCGCGTACTTCGGCACGACGCGCGGTGCGACGATTGCGCGCCATCTCTTCTTCGAGCGAATTGATCAGCGCCCGAAAGTCGAGATCCAGTTGCGATGGGATCTTCGGTTCAAGAAAAGCGTAGAGCTCGGGAGTGGTTGCGCTATCGAGATCGCCCGCGTGCAAGGGTAGCAAGTGTGCGGCGCGGACGAGGCCGGGCAGCCCTGAGTCAGCATCGACGTCGATTGCGGCCATCAGGTCCAGACGCAGGAGTGCAAGGTCGGTTAAGTCGTCCTGTGTGAGCGGCTCGCCGCGCAGGTGTGTGTGCACACAGCGAAGACCGCGAAATCGTCCCGAAGCGACGCGAACACGTTTGAAATCAGGCAGCTCGATGCGACGGTTATCGCCCACCATGACGTACTGAATGTGACCCTGGCGGTCGATCAGGGCCCCGATTTGCCGTCGTGTTTCGTGGGATAGCTCGCCTAGCTGTCGCGCAAACTCAGGGGTGACGATTTGATCGGGAGGTATGCGCCGAGTGTACAGCTTTTCGATGCGCCGCAGTTGATTTGGTTTAAGCCCTAGAGTGTTGCCTAGAACGGTTGTAATAGCCTTTTCCTTCCTATGCGGGGGCGAATTATACCATAGGCTCATTTCGATGTTTATCCACAGATTACGCAGGTTGGTTAGGCAAATCTGTGTAATCTGTGGATGAATGCTATGATGAACAACTTTTATGGGTAGCGCAGGGAAAATTATTGGTATCGATCCGCCTTACGCAATTGCGGGTGGCGAGATCGTGATCGATTGCGAGGGCTTTAATACCCGCGAGCCGTCGAAGTGTGCCGTACTTGTCGGCGATGCGGTGGCTCAGATTGTCGCGCTTGGGCCGCGGCGCGTGCTGGCGATCGTGCCGGAGACGAAGGGCGGCCAGGTCGCGGTCACGTTGTGGAGCGGTGATGAGCCGAGCGAGCCTGCGTACATCACAGTCGGGAGAAAACTCGCCAGTGATCTTCATCCGGTTGCAAATCCCGCGTTCGATCCCGAGGACGGAGCGCTCTTTGTCACGCGTTCCGGCTCGCGCGGTGAAGAGTTGCCGGTGACTCTGTTTCGCATCGACATCAGTGGTGACGTTTCTGAGTACTCGGGCGATGTTGCAAATCCGACGGGCATTGCTTTTAGTCCTGACGGTCAGATGTTTGTGACCAGCAGGCTGGAAGGAACTGTTTACAAGATCACTCCGTTCAAAGATGCGGTCGCGTTCGCGCGCAATCTCGGTGTGGCCACGGGCATCGCGTTCAATAGCGACGGCTTGATGCACGTTGGCGATCGGACGGGAACGATCTTCAAGGTGAACGGTATCGGCGAAGAGCGTGCGTGGACGCAGCTCGAGCCGTCAGTTTCAGCATTTCATCTTGCGTTTGGTCCTGACGATTCGTTGTACGTTGCCGGGCCTACAGTCACGAGCTTCGATTCAATCTGGCGCATTAATCCTGACGGCGACATCGACATGTTCTTTAAAGGTCTGGGCCGGCCACAGGGCCTCGCGTTCGATCGCGACGGCAACTTGTACGTCGCGACTGCGTTGCGTGGGCGGCGTGGCATCGTTCGCATCTCGCCTGATGGAGTGGATGCGAAACTGGTGGTAGCAGGTGTGAATCTCATCGGCCTCGCGTTCAGTGCGACGGGAGAGATGGCCGTCGTGTCGATCGATTCGGTTTACAGTGTGCCGATGCAGATTAAAGGAACGTTGTTACCTGGTTGACGTAAGCAGACAGAAGGGTAAACAGAGATGGAAGTGAACAAGTCAGGAAGAGGGGCTTGTTCTATTTGCGGGTTCGCTATTGAATATGATTAATTAACCGAGCAATTTGTCAGCACGAGTATGCAATTAACTCCCGAACAACTTATTCCCCAACTCGTGATCTACATGGTGGTGCTGCTGCTCGCGATCTCAGCACACGAAGCGGCGCACGCCTGGATGTCTTACAAGTTTGGCGACGATACGGCCCGACTGCTGGGCCGAATCACGCTCAATCCCGCCGCTCACACGGATCCCATCGGCACGCTCCTGATTCCAATCGCGGGATTTATTTTCGGTGCGATTGGTGGTGGACGATTCCCGCTTATTGGCTGGGGCAAACCGACGCCCGTGAATCCGTTGCGCTGGCGTAACAAAGACGTTGCCAACGTGATGGTTTCCATCGCGGGCATTCTGGCGAACCTGCTCATTGCGCTTGTCGCGTTTATCATTTTCAAGTTTCTTCTAATGAGCAGGATGATCGATTTGATGTCGGGTTCGACACAGGAGCCAGTGATACTGTTTCTCGACAACTTGCTGATCATGAACGTCTCTCTCGCGGTCTTCAATCTGTTGCCGTTTCCGCCGCTTGACGGAAGCAAAGTGCTGGAGACGTTTTTACCGGCCAGCATGCAGCCGGCGCTGGAATTCCTCGAGCAGTACGGCTACTGGCTGCTGAGTCTTTTGATCTATATGGGCGTTTTCAACGCCATCATAAGTCCGATTTTACGAGTCGTGTATTACCTTCTCCTGCGTGGGGTACGCGGAGCCAATCGCACTCATAGTTCAAACTCATGCCGAAACGAATCTTTAGTGGCGCGCAACCAACAGGCAACGTCCACCTCGGAAACTACCTCGGGGCGTTGCGCAACTGGGTCGCGCTGCAACACGAGTACGAAAGCTTCTTTTGTATCGTGAACCTGCACGCGATCACTCTGCCTCAGAACCCGGCGCTGCTTGCAGAGAAAACCAGAGACCTCGCGCGAATCTACCTGGCCGTCGGGATCGATCCGCAGGTGTCCACGGTCTTCATCCAGTCACATGTGAAAGAGCACGCGGAGCTGACGTGGGTGTTGAACTGTGTCGCGCGCATGTCAGAGCTGGAGCGCATGACGCAGTACAAAGACAAGGCGCGTAAGCAGCAGGAAAACATCACCGTTGGTTTGTTTGACTATCCGGTTTTGATGGCTTCCGACATATTGCTCTATCACACGGATCTCGTGCCGGTCGGCGACGATCAGCGACAGCATCTCGAGCTGACGCGCGACATTGCGATCAGGTTCAACCGTGATTACGGCGAAACGTTCAAGGTGCCGGACGCTTACATCCCGAAAGTCGGCGCGCGCATCATGTCGCTGTCTGATCCAACGAAGAAGATGTCGAAGTCAGACGACGATCCGAATGGTTGCGTGTTGCTGATGGACGATGCTGACACTGTCCAGAAGAAGTTCAAGCGTGCCGTGACTGATTCGGGAACGGAGATCCGGTTTGACGAGTCGCGGCCCGCAATCAACAACCTGCTCGAGATCTTTCACTTGATCACTGCGAAGCCGGCCCAGGAAGTCGAAGAACACTTCGCGGGCAAAGGCTACGCGCAGTTGAAAGGCGATCTGGCGGAAGCGACGATCGAGTTTCTGCGGCCGATTCAGCAACGTGTCAGGGAGATCAGCGACGAGCAGCTCGACGCGATCCTGGACCAGGGACGTGAGAAGGCGCAGCAGATTGCGAGCGTGACTTTGGCTGAGGTGTTTAAGCGGACCGGGCTAAGTTAATCTGTGTCATCTGTGGACCAAAACGAAGACATTTCAGAAACCGTTGAAGAACGAACGTCTCTGAACGTTGCCGGCGCAGTGCCGCATATCGTTGCTGACGATAACACCGATGATTTAAAGATCCTCCTCGGCGAGTTTGAAGGCCCACTCGATCTGCTGCTTCACCTCATCCGGCAGGAGCACGTCAGCATCTACGACATTCCCGTGGCGCGAATCACTGACGAATACCTGCGTTACCTGCGCGTCATGCAGGAGATGGATATTGCTGTCGCGGGCGATTTTCTGGTGATGGCGGCGACGCTGATCGAGTTGAAAACGAAAATGCTTTTGCCGCGCGACCCCACTGCGCCGCAGGAGGAAGAAGAGGATCCGCGCAGCGAGCTGGTAAACCAGTTACTCGAGTATCAGAAGTACAAAGCCGCCGCGCAGATGCTCTGGTCGCGCGCGACTGTCGAGCAGGCGGTGTTCAAGCGTGCAGAGATTGAGACTGACAAGAACAATCCGGAAGTCGCGGTTGGCCTTTTTGATCTGCTGAAAGTTTTTCAGGACATACTCGCGCGACACAAGGAAGAGAAGCTGCTCGAGATCGAGCGCGAAGAGATCTCGATGGCTGAGATGCTCGAGCGTTTGCGCAACATGGTGATGTCGTCGGGCGAGCTCAACCTGCGCGTGTTTTTTGAGCGGGCGCGATCGCGACGCGAGCTCGTGCTGGCGTTTCTGTCCGTTTTGGAGTTAGTGAGAACCACTGAGGTCAGACTATTTCAGCGCGAGACATTTGGCGACATCATCGCGCGTGCAGCGAGCTAACACATGGCGAGCAACGAAGAAACACTTAATCAGGAGCCACTCGACGAAGCGGCGTTGAATGAAGAAGCGAGTCGCGAGCTGGCGGCGATGGTGGCCGAGGCTGAGCACACGTCAGGCGCTGCCGAAGACGAGAGTGACGATGATGCACTTCTGTCGGCACCGCAGAGCCAGGCTGAGCGTGCGGGAGTGGTTGAGGCGCTGATCTTTGTTTCCGATGAGCCTTTGAGTGTGAAGACGATTGCTGACGTGCTCAAGGAAGACAAAAACGTCATCACCGAGACGGTCCAGGCGCTGGCGCAGGAGTTCAATGCGCGCAACGGTGGTTTGCAGCTACGTGAAGTTGCAGGTGGTTGGCAGTTTGCGACGCGGCCGGAGTATCACGAGCATGTGCGTGCGTTTCTGAAGACGCGGCCGAGTGCGAAACTCAGCATTGCGTCACTCGAGACGCTCGCCGTGATCGCGTATCGACAGCCGGTGACCGTACCGGAGATACTGGAGATACGTGGTGTGCAGTCGCCGTCAGCGATCAAGACGTTGCTCGACAAAAAGTTGATCGTCGCGAAGGGACGCAAGGAAACTGTTGGGCGGCCCATGATGTACGGAACGTCGAAGGAGTTTTTGTTGCAGTTTGGGTTAAAGGATTTGTCGGAGTTGCCGAGCGTCGAGGATTTCCATGATCTAAGTGGTGGATCGTAATATGAGCCACAGATTACACGGACTAAAAACACGGATATATGGATCAGCGTCTGCAAAAACTGATTGCCGCGGCTGGGATAGCCTCACGCAGGCATGCGGAAGAATTGATTACCGCGGGCCGTGTTACGGTCAACGGGGAAGTAGTTAAAGAGCTCGGGACGAAGGCTGATCCCGAAAAGGATCACATCAAGGTCAACGGCAAGCTCATCAATCCTCAGCTACAGTCTCGCGAAAAAGTCTACGTTCTACTCAACAAGCCGAAGGGCTATCTCTCGAGTGTTTCCGATCCCGAAGGCCGGCCGCTGGTAACCGAGCTGCTACCACCATCGCTCGGCAAACTTCATCCCGTCGGACGTCTCGACTTCAACACTGAAGGTCTCCTGCTGCTCACCAATGACGGCGATTTCACCAACTACGTAACCGCCGCGCGCAATCGCATCGAGAAAGTTTACGAAGTTAAAGTTAAAGGTGTGCCGACGGAGAGTGGCATCGCACGATTAAGACGCGGAATCACGCTCGAAGACGGTACGCGCACCGCTCCCGCAAAGATCACGCTGCTGAATGAGACTCAAACCAACGCATGGTACGAAGTGTTGCTGCACCAGGGACGCAACCAGCAGGTGCGACGAATGTTTGAGTTGATCGGTCATTCGGTGTTGAAACTGCGACGCACGCGCATCGGGTTCCTAAAAGACGAGAACCTCAAGTCAGGATACTTTCGACTTTTATCGCCGGGTGAAGTCGCGAGAATGATGAAGAAGAAAAAGTCTGGCCGCGGATTACACGGATAAACACAGTTTATGTTAAAACACAAAGCACTATGCATTTTGAGTTAACCGAAGAGCAACAACAGATCAAGATGAGCGTGCGCGAGTTTGCTGAATCGGAGATCGCGCCTCACGTTATGGAGTGGGATGAATCGCAGCACTTTCCCATCGAGCTGAAACCAAAACTCGCCGAGCTCGGTTTAATGGGTGTGCTTTTTCCGGAAGAGTATGGCGGCGCCGGCATGGGCTATGTCGAGTACGCGACGATCATCGAAGAGCTCTCGCGCGTCGATGGCTCGGTTGGTATTTCGGTGGCGGCGCACAATTCGCTCTGCTCGAACCACATCTACCAGTACGGCACTGAAGAGCAAAAGAAAAAGTATCTCGTGCCGTTAGCGAGTGGCGAGCATCTCGGAGCGTGGGGACTGACTGAGCCAAGCGCCGGCTCGGACGCGTCGGGAACGAAGTCGACTGCCGTTCGCGCCGATGGTGGCTGGGTTGTCAACGGTTCAAAAAACTTCATCACACATGCGATCCATGCTGACACTTGCGTCGCGATGGCAGTGACTGAGAAAGCGCAAAGAAGCAAAGGCATTTCGGCTTTCATTTTCGAGAAGGGCCAAAAGGGTTTCTCGCCATCGAAGAAAGAGAACAAACTCGGGCTGCGCGCGTCAGAAACGGCGAGCGTAGTTTTTGAAGATTGCTTCGTGCCGCAGGATCAAATGCTTGGTGAAGAAGGTCAGGGATTTGTGAATTCGATGCAGATACTCGACGGCGGCCGTATCTCGATCGCGGCGTTGGCTGTCGGCATCGCGCAGGGCGCGTACGAGTCGGCCGTGCGCTATGCGAAAGAGCGGCAGCAGTTTGGAAAACCGATCGCAGAGTTTCAGGGGATCCAGTTCAAGCTTGCGGATATGGCGACGCAGATCGATGCGGCGCGCTTGCTGATGTATCGCGCGGCGTGGATGAAGGATGAAGGGAAGAAGACGACGAAAGAGTCGTCGATGGCGAAGCTGTATGCGTCTGAGGTCAGTGTGAAAGTTTGTGAGGAAGCGATCCAGGTACACGGCGGGTATGGTTACACGAAAGACTATCCGCCTGAGAAATACTGGCGCGACTCGAAGCTGTGCACGATCGGAGAAGGAACTTCGGAGATCCAGCGCATCATCATCGCGCGTGAGATCCTGCGATCTCTTTAGCCACAAAAAGGCACAAAAAGCACAAAATGCCTTCTCCAACCAACAACCTCAGCGAGCGGGTGAGCAGGGGTGAGGCGGCGGCGGTGGCGCGTGCCATCTCGAAGATTGAAGATGGCGCGGATGGCGCCGCCGAGCTGATGAAAGAGATCTATCAGCGCGCGCGCGGCGGGCTCGTGATCGGAATCACCGGAGCGCCTGGCGCCGGCAAGTCTTCACTCGTCGACAAGCTCGCGATGTTTTATCGCAAGAACGGCGAGCGCGTCGGTATCGTCGCAGTCGATCCGTCGAGCCCGTTTTCCGGCGGCGCCATCCTCGGCGATCGCATACGGATGCAGGCGCTGGGATTGGACGAGGGCGTTTTCATCCGCTCGATGGCGACGCGCGGCAATCTGGGTGGCCTCGCACGTGCGACTGTCGATGCAGTCGCGATTCTCGACGCCGCGGGCTACGCGAAGATCATTGTTGAGACAGTCGGTGTTGGTCAGGACGAAGTCGAAGTCGTCAAAGCCGCTGATGTTTCGGTTGTGGTCCTGGTGCCGGGCATGGGCGATGATATTCAGGCCATCAAAGCCGGAATCATGGAGATCGGCGACGTCTTCGTTATCAATAAATCCGATAAAGAAGGTGTTTACGCAACGGAAAAGGAGCTCGAGTCGCTCCTGTCGCTGGCTTCCCGCGACGACGGCTGGGACCCTCCGATTGTTAAAACTGTTGCCACTGAGAACCACGGCGTGGCGGAGCTGGCGCAGGCAATCGAGCGTTTTTCCACCGCGCAACTCGGCCCGCGTATGAGCAGCGAGCGACGGCGGGCAATCGCGCGCTGGCGAATTGTCGAGCTTTTGCGGGAAAGTTTGCTTTCGCGCGTTTTGGGAACTGAGGCCGCGGTTGCTATGCTTAACCGGCTCGCCGACGAGGTTGCAACGCGTCAAAGAGACCCGTATTCTGCGGTTGAGGAGATTATTCAGGCTGCTGAAAGTTGATCACATCGGAATAGCCACAACGAGCATCGAAGAAGGTTTAGCCATGTGGCGCGATGTGCTCGGGTTAAAAGTCGACGCGACCGAGGAAATCACCGAACAGGGTGTGAAGGTGTGCATGCTTGGAGTGGGCGACACTCATGTCGAGCTACTCGAGCCGTTGGGTCCCGATACCCCGGTCGGAAAGTTTCTCGCTAAACGCGGGCCGGGAATGCACCATATTGCAGTCGAGGTCGCTGACATCCGCGCCTCGCTCGCCGAATTGAAGAAAAACGGAGCACGGCTCATCAACGAAACGCCGCGAGTGGGTGTGGGCGGTTGTCTCGTTGCTTTTGTTCATCCCTCATCGCTAAATGGAGTGCTGCTGGAGCTTGTGCAGCACCAATAGTTAGGAAAGGAAAGTATTTTGACTTCTACAAGAAAAGCTCTCATCGCGGCCGCCGTGGCAGTGATCTTTGCCATGGGTTTGATCTTCTGGCAGGTCAAGGCTCGTAAATCAGGCCCCGTTGAACTCACCGCTGAAGACATGACGCTCATCGCCGAAGATCAGCCACCGCAAATGCGCGCCCGTCTGGCTACTGACGAGGCAGCGCGCAAGGACTTCGCACAGGACGTGCGGCGACTCCTCGCAGTGGCTGAAGAGGCAGAAGCGAACGGCGTGGCCAACGCGCCCGACATGAAGCGACAGCTCGAGTTTCAGAAAGCCAGTGTCATTGCCCAGTATTACTTCGAAAAGCAGGGCGAAGCCGGCACTGGCGACATTACTGACGCCGACGTCGATACGTTCTTCAAACAGCCCGGCAACCAGCAAAAGTTTGATCAGATCATCGCTGACGCGAAGAGCAAAGATCCGCAATTCGCTGCACAGGAGATTCCAGCCGAGCAGCTAAACATGCTCAAGCAGCGCCTCGGCCGGATCTACATCGCCGAGAAGAAAGCGATTGAGAAGGGGCTCGACAAGGATCCCGCAGTTAAGCTGCAGATGATGTTGCAGCACGCACGTGTCCTCGCGCAGAAATACGCGGTGGACAAGTTGCAGGAGAAGATGAAAGCGACTGACGCGGAAGTGACGGCATATCTCGCGAGCCATCCTGAGCTCGACACGGATAAGAAGAACCGCGCCACGGCGGAAGAAGTTTTGAAGCGCGCTCGCGCTGGTGAAGATTTCGGCAAACTCGCGCAGGAGTTTTCAACGGACGGCAGCAAAGAAAAAGGTGGCGATCTCGGTTGGTTCGGACGTGGTGACATGGTTCCGGAGTTTGAGCAGGCCACTTATTCTCTGAAGCCGGGCGAGATCAGCGACGTGGTCCAGAGCAAGTTTGGTTTCCACATCATCAAGCTCGAAGAGAAAAAGAACGAGACCAAAGACGGCAAAACGGAAGAGAAGGTGCACGCGCGCCACATTTTGATTAGCGACGCAGGCGCGAATCCGTTTGGACCACCGCAGAGCTCACGTGATCGCGCGAAGGCGCAGGTCGAGCAGGAGAAGGCGAAGAAAGTGCTCGACGACATTGTGAGCCGTTCGCACGTGAAGGTGCCTGACAACTACACGGTGAAGCCGCCCGAGCAGCAGCCGCAGCAGGGCTTGCCGCCGGGATTTGCACCGCCGCCGCAGGGACAGCAGCAGGCTCCGGCGCCTGCGCCATCACCGGCGAAGCCGCACTAAGCCACGGATATACACGGATGGGCACTGATTAATCCGTTATAAATCGGTGTTCATCCGTGTTCTGGTTTTACGTGATGCATCTGGGTGACTATCGGGTCGAGGTACTGCAAGACACCGAATTCCGTCTCGACGGCGGCGCGATGTTCGGAGTGGTCCCGCGTAAGCTCTGGGCCAGGGAATGCCCGCCCGACGATGAAAACCGCATTCGCATGAACATGAATTGTGTGTTCATCGATACGGGTGCTGAAAAGATCCTGATCGAAACCGGAATCGGCGATAAGTGGACCGCGAAACAGCAGTCGATGTATGGCATCGACCGTGTGCGACCGCTGCGTGAAACACTGGAAACGCGCACCGGCGCTACTGCTGACGAGATCACAATCGTCGTCAATACGCACCTGCATTTCGATCACGCGGGTGGCAACACGAAGCTAGACGCTGAAGGTAAACCAGTGGCTTCGTTTCCAAACGCGCGCTACTTCGTCTCACGCGCGGAGCTGGAACACGCCGATCATCCGACCGAGCGCGATCGTGCGAGTTACTTGCCTGAAAACTGGCGACCGCTGGTTGAGTCGGGCCAGCTTGAAGCGAAAGACTCAGATTACGAAGTCGTGCCTGGCCTGACGATGGAAACGATTGCGGGCCACAATCGGTCGATGCAGTGCTGGCGCTTAGAGCGAGACGGGAAGACGATGTTTGGCTTTGCCGATCTCGTCCCGACGCGCGCGCACGTTCGTCTGCCGTGGATCATGGGCTACGACCTTTATCCAGTGGAAACACTCGACGCGAAGAAGAGGCTCTTGCCGCAGGCAGCACGCGAAAACTGGATCTGCATGTTCTACCACGATCCTGACGAGCCGTTGTGCCGGCTGCAACAGCATGAAAAGGAGTTCAGTCCGATCCCGTATCGAGGAGACGATTAAGAGTTTTCATGAGTACAGCAGCAGGAGTTCGCATCGGCATCATTGGCGGCAGCGGTTTGTACCAGATGCCGGAGCTGACTGCCATCGAAGAAGTCAAAGTTGACACTCCTTTTGGACCACCGTCCGATGCGTTTATTGTCGGCACACTCGAGGGCGAGCGAGTGGCTTTTCTTCCTCGTCATGGACGTGGTCATCGCCTGACGCCGACCGAAGTTCCATTTCGCGCGAACATCTATGCGATGAAGCTGCTTGGTGTCGAGAGTATTCTCTCGGCTTCGGCGGTCGGATCGTTGCAGGAGCAGTACGCGCCGCTGGACATGGTCATTCCCGATCAGTTCTTCGATCGCACACGCGGGCGCGTGAGAGAGTCGACGTTCTTTGGCGAAGGGATTGTCGCGCACGTTTCGTTTGCACATCCGGTTTGTGGACGACTGGGTGATGTGTTGCAGGAGGCGTGTGGCGCGGCTGATGTGAAGGCGCATCGTGGCGGGACTTACCTGTGCATGGAAGGGCCGGCGTTTTCGACTGTGGCAGAGTCGAATGTCTATCGCTCGTGGGGCATGGACATCATCGGCATGACTAACTTGCAGGAGGCGAAGCTAGCGCGCGAGGCGGAGATTTGTTACGCGACGCTTGCGCTGGTTACGGATTACGACTGCTGGCACCCGGGCCACGACGCGGTGAGCGTCGAGACTGTGATTGAGTATCTGAACAAGAACGTGCGTAATGCGCAGATCATCCTGCGTGAAGCGGTGAAGGGAATGCGTTCGAGTGAGCGTAGTTGTAAGTGCGGCTCGGCCTTGCAGCACGCCATCTTCACGGCGCCCAATCTCTGGCCCGAGGCGACGACGAAGAAGCTGGAAGCGATTATCAGGAAATACGCATCGTAGATTCGAGGTTAAAGACGATGAAATCCAAGTTCTTTTTTGTGTTTTTTGTGCTTTTGGTGCTTTCTGTGGCCCCATCAGCTTTCGCGCAGGGCGGCGTGAAGAGTGGTCCCGATCAGTCAAGCCTTCGCGATCCAGACCTCGAGCGTGATTCACATCACAATCTCGAAGTCGCAAAGAATTACTTCAAACTCAAGAAAGCCTATGTCGCTTCGCTCAAGCGTTGTGAAGAGATCATCGCCGGCAATCCAAACTTCGAAAAGATCGACGAAGTATTGCTGATGGCTGGTCAGAGCAGCCTCTGGCTTTCGCAGAACAAGGGCAAGCAGAAACCGGAGCAGTACGTCAGTTTCGACGGCGGCGAGAAGAAGACGTTGACGTTGGAGCAGTTCCGCGAGATGGGCGTCGACTATCTCAACAAGCTAATCAAAGACTATCCCGAGAGCCAGTACGCCAAACAGGCGCGTGAAGAGTTGCGCGGGCTCGAAGCTGTGAAGCAGCAGTAAAGAATTACCTCTGTGCAATCTCTGTTTCTCTGTGGTGATCATCACGTGCAAAGCTTCAACCACCGAGACACAGAGAACACAGAGGTTGCACAGAGAAGAAGCTCTAAAAACTAAACCCAAAGACCAAAAACACACATGTCCCTTTTAGTTGTCGGATCGGTTGCTTATGACGAAGTCGAAACACCTTTCGGTAAATGTGACAAGATGCTGGGCGGCTCCGCGTCGCACTTCTCGATCTCAGCCAGCTTCTTTACAAACGTCAGCATCGTTGCTGTCGTAGGCGGTGACTTCACAGAGCAGGAAGTTTTTGAAAACCGCGGCATCGGCACGCGCGATATCGAGAGAATCGAAGACGGTAAAACGTTTCGTTGGGGCGGTCGTTATGAATACGATCTGAATGTCGCTCACACGCTCTACACTGACTTAAACGTTTTCGCGGACTTCCAGCCAAAGCTTTCGGACGAGTCAAAGCGCACGCGCCTGCTGTTTCTCGGCAACATTCAACCGGATCTGCAACGCGGTGTGAGGGAACAGATGCCGGACGCAGAGCTCGTGGCGCTCGATACGATGAATCTCTGGATCGAGCACACGCGCGAGTCGCTGGTGAAAACGATCGAAGTCGTCGATGTCGTGATCATCAACGACGCCGAAGCACGGCAGCTCACCGGAATCCCGAATTTGATCAAGGCCGCGCGCGAGATTCTCGGCTGGGGACCAAGAGCACTGATCATCAAGCGCGGTGAATACGGCGCGGCGCTGTTTACGCGCGACAGTTATTTCGCGATTCCCGCGTACCCGCTGGAGTCAGTGTTTGACCCCACTGGGGCCGGCGACACGTTTGCCGGTGGTTTCATGGGTTACCTGGCGAGCCAGGAAAAGATTGACGAGAGCGCGATGAGACGCGCAATGATTTTTGGATCGGTGATGGCCTCGTTTAATGTGGAGGAGTTTGGCACTGAGCGAGTCAGGCGGCTTACGCACGCTGAGATCAACGATCGTTTTCGCGCCTTCAAACGAATGACACATTTTGATGAGATACCGTTTGAAGTGAGAATCAGTTAAAGGGAGCGCTTATGATCTGTCCAGTTTGCGAGGCTGAATACGAACCCGGCATCACTACATGCCCCGACGACAATACGAAGCTGGTTGAAAAGCTGACTAACGGCCACGACGATAGCGAGGCGAACTTTGTGTCGCTCCATAATTTTGGCTCGCCCGCGGAAGCGGAGATGGTTAATGACCTTCTGACGCAAAACGGGATTCGCTCGGTGGTGAAGTCCGGAGGTGCTGACGCGTTTTCGCCTCTCCTCTCAGCGACCTGGGAAGGCGCCCTGATTCTCGTCGACGAGCGTGACGTGGATCGCGCAAGAGAAGTTTACAAGTCTTTCTTCGGCGCCGACACGACGCCACTTACTGGTGGACCAGCCGAGGGCGAGTTGGAAGACGATGAAGAGTAGTTTGCGATGGACGACGATGCAATTGTAGTTTTTATGACGGCCGCGAACGGTGAGGAAGCGACGCGGCTCGCGGAAATGCTGGTTGGCGCTCACCTTGCGGCCTGCGTTCAGATCCTGCCCGAGATTGAATCGGTTTATCGCTGGCAGGGAAAGATCGAGCGAAGCGCAGAAGTGCTTTTGCTGGTGAAGACGACGCGAGGGAAGTTTAACGAGCTCGAGAGGGAAGTGCGAGCGCTGCATTCGTACGACACGCCTGAAATCGTTGCTGTTCCTATCCTGTACGGTTCAGCGCCTTATCTGGAATGGTTAATCCAGGCCACTGATTTACACGGATGATAGACGGATGTCGTCCGAAATCGGGGTGTCCAGCTCGGTGAGTGAGCTTTGGCTTTGCGTGACGATCTCAACCACTTCCGCGGGCGAGTCGGTAATGTAAAACATGTCCATGTCGTGTTCGGAAATTTTCCCACCGGGTAACACGACTGCGCGCAGCCAGTCGAGCATTCCACTCCAGTAGTGACTGCCAAACAGCACGATGGGAAAGTTTCGGATCTTCCTCGTCTGGATTAGTGTGAGCGCTTCGAAGAGCTCGTCGAACGTGCCAAACCCGCCCGGAAAGATCACAAAAGCGAGACTGTACTTAACAAACATCATCTTGCGGACAAAGAAGTATTTGAACGTGAGGCTGAGTGTCTGGTAAGCGTTTGATCTCTGCTCGAACGGCAGCTCGATGTTGCAGCCGATCGAGAGTCCGCCGGCTTCGAACGCGCCACGATTCGCGGCTTCCATGATGCCTGGACCACCGCCCGTAATCACTGCGAAACCCTGCGCGGCGAGGAGCGCGCCGGTTTCCTGTGCGGCTGCATAGTCAGGATCGTCCGGCTTCGTGCGCGCTGAGCCGAAGATCGCGATGCCGCGGCTGAGAGTGGCCAGCTCGTCGAAGCCTTCGACAAACTCGCCCATGATACGAAAGACGCGCCAGGGATCTGTGTGCGTAAACTCATCGGCACGCGGGCTCTCGAGCAGTTGCTCGTCCTGCGTTGTTCCCGGCAATTTTATGCCGCCACCCTTTTCCTTTTTTTCCATTCTGATCCGCGTTTATTTTTTGAGATCCGCGTTATCTCAGATCCCCATGATGTTGTAGCCGCAATCGACGTAGATGACTTCGCCGGTAATACCCGAAGACATCGAGCTGCAAAGGAAGACCGCAGTGTTTCCCACTTCGCGCGGGTCGACGTTGCGACCGAGCGGCGCGCGTTCGGCGTGGTGTTTCAGCATCGAGCTGAAGTCTGAGACGCCGCGGGCGGAAAGCGTTTGGATTGGGCCGGCGCTGATTGCGTTGATGCGAATGTTTCGTGGTCCGAGGTCCTTTGCGAGATAGCGGGTGCTGGCTTCGAGTGCGGCTTTCGCGACACCCATCACGTTGTAACCAGCAACGACTTTTTCCGCGCCGTAATACGACATCGAGACGATGCTGCCGCCTTCAGTCATCAACGGCGCAGCGGCGCGCGCGAGCTGCGGTAATGAATAAGCACTGATCTCGAGTGCTGTGAGAAAAGCTTCGCGAGACGTGTTCAGGTATTCGCCGCCGAGTGCTTCGCGAGGTGCGAAGGCGATGCTGTGAATCAGGAAGTCGAGCCGTCCAAACTTCTCACCCACTTGTTGAAACGTTTGGTCGACTTGTTCCTGATTGGCCACGTCGCACGAAAGCAGCAACGAGCCCGGCATCGCTTCACTCGTCAGGCTCTCGACATTTTCTTTAAGGCGCTCGCCCTGGTAAGTGAAAGCGAGGTTGGCGCCTGCTTCGTGCAGCGCCTGGGCAGTGGCCCAGGCGATGGAGCGCTTGTTGGCGACTCCGAAGATGATTCCGTTTTTGTCTTTAAGCATAGTTCTATGCAGCCGCGCTTTCGGGCGCCGTCATCAGAGCTTTGTACTCACCGCTTTCAACCCAGCGCAGGATCTCCGATACGCGCCACACTGGGAACGGATGGCTCAGGCCCGAATTGATGACGTCAGCCCAGAAACGATCGAGCGCTTTTTCGTCGTAGTTCTTTTGAAAGTCGCGTGCCTGGCCGAGGAACTGATCGTAATCGACGCGCGAGGCGAAGGTGCCGCCGCTCAGTTTCATCATCGTGCGGCCGATCACATTCGCGTCCTGGGTGACGAGGAGTGCGGCGCGATCGCATGACAGCTCGGCGCGCCTGGCCCATGCAAGCAGTGCCGCACGCATGCTCATCGTCAGCAGCTCTTTGATGATGAAAGTCAGCGGCGATGCGAGCACGGCGCTCTTTGCCAGAAACTCGATTAGACGCGCGGCGGTCAGGTAGAGCACGTGCTCCGCGTGAATGTGGCCGACTTCGTGTGCTACGACGGCGAGCACTTCGTCGTCGCTCAATCTCTCGATCAATTGTGAATAGAGCACGATCACCGGACGTTCGACGCCGCCCGTGAACGCGTTGACGATCGGGTTTTGCTGCACGAAGAGGTCAGGCATGTCGACGCCGAGCGTGGTGCAGGCGATCTGGAGTTTCGCGTAGAGATCGGGGCACTGCGTCGGCGTGACTTTCACGGCGCTCGCCGTAAAGATGACGCGAATGGCTGACTCGCCCGTGACGGCCAGAAGTTTCTTCAGGGCCGTGTCGATTCCGGGGATTGCGCGCAGCGCTGCGAGCGCGCGGCGGTCCGCCGGATGGATGTATTGATCCTTGTCGAGACGAGCGAACTTTTTGTGTGGTGGGTCATCGGAGAGAGGCAAACGGCAGCGGCCACAGCGTGCGTCGCCGGGTTCCGTGCGGATTTGGTTGCGCTGGCCGCAGTAGCGGCAGCGGATCGAGGGGATGTTATTAATTACGTCTTGATTATCAGCCATATTTAACGCTCACTTCCGGCCCGAATTGTGTCACGGATTTTAACGGATGAAAGCCGGATCCGTCACTTATCCATGAAATCCGTGGCCCAGTTAATGTTTGAAATGCCGGACGCCGGTGAAAACCATTGCCAGGCCGTGCTCATTCGCAGCCGCGATCACTTCTTCGTCACGAACCGAGCCGCCCGGTTGGATGACCGCCGTAATTCCGTGACGCGCAGCCTCGTCAATTCCGTCACGAAACGGGAAGAATGCATCTGACGCCAGTACCGATCCCGCGACCGTCAATTGCGCTCGCATAGCGCCAATCTTCACCGAATCAACGCGCGACATCTGTCCCGCTCCGACACCGACTGTCTGATCCGCTCGCGCGTAAACGATCGCGTTTGACTTCGTATGCTTGCAAACGATCCAGGCAAACAGCAGCGCACGGATCTCGTCGCTACTGGGTTTACGCGTCGTGACGATGTTGATCTCGGCAGGGTTGAGTTTGTGATCGTCTCTGGTTTGCACGAGCATGCCGCCACCGATCTGCTTCAGCTCAACTCCTGCGGGTTGTTCCGCGTCACTCATACGAATTACGCGCAGGTTTTTCTTCGCGCGCAGGACTTCGAGCGCCGCAGCTTCGTAGTCAGGCGCGATTACGACCTCGGTAAAGATCTTCGTCACTTCTTCCGCCGCCGCGGCATCGACCGTCCGGTTGAACGCTACGATTCCACCAAACGCCGAGACGGGATCGGTTGCCAGAGCCTTTTTGTAAGCTTCAGCAGGCGTCTCGCCGAGTCCCACACCTGCCGGATTTGTGTGCTTGATGATCGCGCATGCTGTTTCTGCGAAGTCGCAGACGAGTTGCCAAGCTGCTTCGGCATCGACGTAGTTATTGAACGACATCTCCTTGCCCGCGAGCACAGCCGCGTTCGCGATACCGCCACTCGTCGAGGTTTGATAGAGCGCGGCTCGCTGGTGCGGGTTTTCACCGTAACGCAGATCGGCAGCTTTCTTCATGGTCCAACTCAGACGATCGGGCAGCACGTCGCTGGAGCCGGCGAGATATGAGCTGACCATGATGTCGTACTGCGCCGTGTGCTCGAATGCTTTTTGAGCGAGCGTGTTCCTGGTCGCGAGTGATAACGCACCGTTGTTTTCGTTCAGCTCGTCGACCACGCGCGCATATTGCTCAGAAGAGACAACAACTGCGACGTCACGCGCGTTCTTTGCCGCCGAGCGGATCATTGCCGGCCCACCGATGTCGATCTGTTCGATTGCTTCTTCACGTGTCACGCCTTCGCGCTTGATCGTTTCTGCAAACGGGTAAAGATTCACCACCACGAGGTCGATTGGCTCGATCCCGTGTTCTTGCATAGCGGCTACATGGTCCGCGTTGTCGCGAATCGCAAGTAGTCCGCCATGCACGCGCGGGTGCAGCGTCTTGACGCGCCCATCCATCATCTCCGGAAATCCGGTGACGTCTGAGATGTCGCGCACGGTGATGCCTGAGTCGCGCAATGTTTTTGCGGTGCCACCAGTGCTGATGATTTCTACGTTGAAGCGCGTGAGCTCGCGAGCGAAGTCTAAAATGCCGGTTTTGTCAGAGACGCTTATGAGTGCGCGTCGAATGGGTCGAAGGTTTTCAGTCATTTGATAGTGTTGTTCAGAGTTCAAGCTTCAGCTTGCGTACTCCTCACCCACGACAGCAGGCTAAAGCTTGAACTGTGAACTCAGTCAGGAAGTTTCTTTGCTCCGGGTGGCAGATTAATCATGAACTTCTGTGTGCGCGAATAGCCCCTGCCTCCCACCGAGTATTCGACGCCTTGCGGCTTCATGCTCACAGAGAAAACATGCTTGCGATTGTCGCGCGACGATTCGGATATATAGAAACCCAAAAGGTACTGGCTTTTCAAATCCTCTTCGATGGCCTGAAAGATCGGCGTCAAATCGTTTTCTCTCGGTATGAGCGCTGACTTCGCGTCGCCGACGAGGAAGTACTTGCCACCAGTCTTCTCCGCGAGGTCTTTGAAGCCTTTGCTCGGCCGTCGCACTTCGAGTCGTCCATCGCGCGGCTCGAAGAGAGGCAAGTGAATCACGTAGAACGAGACGCGTCTCTCCAGTGCGGCCTTGATCACACTGTCAGCGCTCGTCTGGCTGCGCGTGTCCAGGCCGTCGCTGATCAATACGACGATGCGACGCTCGGCGCGAACGCGCGTCAGATCGTCAAACGCCGTGACGGCACGTGCCGCCGCGTCGAAGATGGCGGTCTGCTGGTTAGGTCCGGCAGTGAATCTGAATGCGGCGCGCGCCGCGTCGAGATCTTTTGTGAATGGCGCGACGAGTGAAGCCGTGTCGGAAAAACGAAGAATCGCAACGGTTGATCGTTCGCCGAAACGGGAGAACAGTGCGAGCGCGGCTTCCTGTTGTTGGGAGATGATCTGTCGCAGGCTGCCTGACTGGTCGAGTGCGAACATCAACGCCACGCGATCCGCGCCGGGAGTGAAATACAACCCTGTCGTGACCTGATCCTCGTCCTTTAGCGACAGATCCTGCTCGGTCAGGCCCGGAACGGCGAGGCCTTTCTTGTCGCGGATGCGCACGGGAAAGAGCAGCAGATCGGTATTAACGCGGATGACGTCCTCGTCATCACCGGTCTGTTGTGCCAGGGCAGGGGCGAAGTTGGACGCGATGAAAAAACAGGCGAGAAGTGGGAGTAAAATCGTTAAACGCAGCAATAGCCGATCGGCTAGACGAAAAAACGGCCGAAGAGCAGAATGCTGAGAATAACGATTATCGTGATGACGATGATCTTGACCAGGCTCACGGCTAAATCCTCGGGTTTCCGGGCGAAGCAAAGCGCAGTTTAGCATACGTCCCTCTCCAGCCAGCAGTTCCCGGGGATTTAGCCGCACCAAACGCCGATCAGAAAAAGCGCAAAGTATAGGTTACCCGCAGCCCTCTGCCCATCTCCGGCGCGAAATCCTTGATAAACGAGAGATGGTTCCGGTAAAGCGTGTCTCCGACGTTGAAAAAATTGAACGAGATGACATGCGCCACATGCTGCCGCGCCAGCAAGTACGACCCCGAAAGGTTGAACACTGCGTAGCCGGCCGTCGGTGACTCTGTCGAAAAAATTCGCTCCTGGTGATTGGCCATCACGACTTCCGGGTTCAGCAACAGTCCCTTGTATCTCAGCTCCAGGCCAACGCGACCACGCAACGGTGGAATGCGAGGCAGTGGAGTGTCGGTAGAGGTAAGCTCGGCATTGACGTAATCGAGCCCCAGATTGAGCCAAACCGCCGGATGTAATTGCGTGTCGAAGCGTGCTTCGGTACCGGCATAACGTGTCGTTGCCTGATCGTACTCCGCCACAGTCAGACCATCTTCAACGTCTCCAGTCGGCGCGAGGAAGATGAAGTCTCTGATGTGGTAATAGAAGCCGTTCGCTTCAAAGCGCACGCGCTTCGAGGAGTGTCGAACGCCGAAATCGAAACCGTCACCCAGCTCGCGCTCTAAATCCGGATTGCCAATTTCGAAAGCGAGATTTCCAGGGTGTGGGCCAAGGTTGTATAGCTCTTCCAATGATGGGGCGCGATACGAATGCGAATAATTCGCGACGAACGAGCCACCGTTCCAGGTCCCGATGCGTATGCCTGCCGCCCCTGAGAAACCGGTGAAGGACCTGTCCGGGAGAATTCCGCGCTGCTCAGTAAACTCAGGGCTATAACGATTGTTTTCGAGCCTGCCGCCAAACTGCAACGACACGCGCTCGTAATCGAGGTTTTGCAGCCCAAACACTGCGAACGAGTTTTGTGTTGTGGGAGGAGCTAAAGCTTCTTCGCCTGTCGCGGAGAAGTCGCGGTGCTGTCCCCAGAAACCAAAACGTCCGGAAAGCCGACCGGTTTTCTTTTGATCGAAAAGACCCTGGTAGAGAATCGTGTTGTTTTTGAACGCGGTGCCAGTCTCGCCCGTGATCCTGTCCAGCTCCGCGTGCTTGTAGTTGTTGTACTGAAGCGAAAAAGTTCCAGCATCGACGAAGTTTCCCGAATCGCGAAAGCCGCCCCGAAACTCGATACTGTGACGACGTGGATTAAGCTCGACTATTTCCGCTTCCGGATCATTTTGATCGACGGGAATGCCGTAACGTCGCTTGTTGAAGTTGTAGTTGAAACTGAAAAATCCCTTGTCTGCATAATAGCCAAGGCCTGTTTGCGTGCTGAATTCTCGCGAAAACGAGTTGTGCACTTCGCCAATCGGAGTGCGGTAGTCGCCGGATCTCTGCCCGCCGGCGTTTCCCCAGAACAGCCATTTATCGGTGCCGAATTCGAATCCGCCACTGCCGCCGCCGGAAGGCCCGTTAGTACCGCCGAGACCAGTGAAGTAGCTGTTAAATCCTTTGTGCGGCGAATCGTGACCCGAAATTGTATTGACGATGCCACCGATCGCGTTGCTGCCGTAGAGCAGTGTTGCCGGGCCTTTCACGATTTCGATTCGTTCAACCGTTAGCACGTCGATCGGTTCTGCGTGATCGCCCGACTCAAAGCCGAGTCCACCGATGCGGTTGCCGTCCTGGAGGATCAGCACGCGATCGCCATCGAAACCGCGAATAACCGGCCGCGCCGTGCCCGGTCCAAAACTTCGTTTCGCGATACCGAGCTCACCGTCGAGCGCTTCGCCGAGCGATACCGGACTCTTCTTTGCGAGCTCAGTTGAGCCGAGCACGTCTACTGATTGAATCGAGCTGCTGACGGCTTGTTCCGTGCCGGTTGCTGAAACTGTCACTTCCTCGCGCACGCCGCCGAGCTCAATCTGAAAGTCGAGAGTGCCTTCGCCGCTGCTGAGATCGACTGACTTAACTGTATCGGGAACACGATCCAAATGTGCGACGACGTCATACTTGCCCGGCGGCAGTCCCTGAAACTCGTACTTGCCGTCGTCGTCAGTATCGACAGTGCGTTTCAACTGGAGAATCGTGATCAGAACGTTATGGATGGGCTTGCCGCTATCGCCGAGCGTTACGGTGCCGCGCAGGGTCGTCGTTGCTCTATTTGTTGTTGATTGGGCAAACGTGGGGAAACTGATCAAACTCACGAATATGAATGCGAGCAGAACACGCAGGTGCGTGGTTGAATTATGTAGATTTCGAATGAAATTCATTTGGTTATCTCCTGAACTGGTTCGCTGGTCCATTCAGGCTCGGTCTCGAGCGGTTGAATGGACGTTATGCAGACGCTCGATAAAAGCGTCTGCCGGGACAGAGATCCCGAGTTTGCGATCTGTTTAGGAGATAGAAGGAGGTGCGCGTCCGGCTCGCGTTCCTGTTACTTCCGAGAGAATGTCTCGTGGAAGCGCGGCCGGTATGTTGATGCGAACTTGCGTCGGTGGATCAGCAATCCGAAACGCCAGCAGGGTCGTGTTGAAATGCTGGTGCAACTGGCAGATGAGACAGTCGCTGCATCCAATCTTGCTGCCGGCTGGTGTTGATGTGTGTTGCGTGTCGGCGAGTGAATTTGCCGTGCTGCCGGAGGGCAATACCCGGCCGTGACGGTGAGCCGCCTCGATAGTGGTCCCGTAAAAGATGAAGACGACCAGCAACAGACCGAGGCCGCGCTTCAGGGTAGCGGCGTGGTTCTGGATTGCTTTCGTTAACATACTGGTCGCTGCCGGGATGTGTTAGATTCGGGGAGCCTCGGAATTGTACACAAAAAGCTTGTTAAAATCTCCATCAGGGACAGAAAAACAGCCGCGGATAAAAGCAGATTTGCGTGGTTCTACGTTTATTTGCGCCGTGTGTTTGTTGATCCTGGTATGCGCCAGCGTTGCCATGGCTCAGCCGAGTCGAGTAACGATCTCGATCAGCGACCCAGGTCAAATCAAGGTTGACGCAGAGTTGTCGACACCAATGCGTTCCTGGTCATTCAGAAATGCGTATGCGGGAGTTCTTGACATCGCCGAACGAATTGAAGACTTCCGAGCCGCGGAGGCGGAGGTTCAGAAAGTGGCTGTCGGTGAGTACCGATCGGATCGCGAAGCGAGCAGAATCAGCTACACAGTCAATCTTCCTAAGCCTACACCTGCGGCAGTCTCTCATGTCAGTTGGCTTGTAGACGATCACGGCGTT
>DATHTI010000139.1:0-4055 GCA_035463335.1 Pyrinomonadaceae bacterium
AGTTTGGCGGCTTCTGCCAGTTGTTTTGACAAGCCCTGAAGCGCGGTGATCTCGCCGGTGTTTCCGGCGGTGTTTGCGATCTCGGTTTCTTTCGCAATTGCAGCCTGCGCATCGTTAAGCAGCTTGAGCAGTACATGAAAATCGAGCTGTCCAAGCCGCAGGAGATCGGCAAACAGGACCTTTGGTTTGACTTGAGTTCCGTCGAGGATGGCGCTGACGTTATTGAAGATCGGTGCGAGGATCGAGCGGATCTCGGCGATCTTTGTGCTCGCTGAGCCGCGCAATATCGGATCGTTCGTGATCGCGTCGAGGGCTTTACGGAGATCTTCGACGCGATCGCAGAGCACCTGAAACTTCTGCACGTAGTCAGGGAAGAAATCTTCCGACTCCAGCTTGCCCATCACCTTGAAGAGGTCGTCTTTGGACAGTGAGTCGAGCACTGCGTTACCAAAGAGCGTCTTGCGGCCGATGCTTTTGAACTGATCGAGGACTTTGTTTTTGAAGACGTCGGCGGTGGTCTCGGGTGTGTTGATCTTCATCCCGAGAACTCTTTTCACAGTGTTGAGAATGATGGTCATGCGCGAGCTCGGCGGTTGTGGATCGGCCGAGGCTGGCAGGCCCACGACCTGCTCGTAAAGGTCTTTCAGCGACCCTTCGATCTGGCGCGACTTCATCTTCAGCAATTTCTTGATCAGCGTTTGAATCGCCTGTACAAGTAGACTGAGGACCAGCAAAACAATAACGAGGGCGATTATCGTGTTCAGGATACCGAGATCCATAAGCACTCCTTTGGGGGTAAGGTTTCGCTACAGCTCCGATTTGCAAACCACAACAAAGCACAAAACAGCCCACCCGATCAATATGATTATTCACAACCTGCAGTAACAACTGTAGGGGCGGCCCTCTGTGGCCGCCCCAGCGCGGAAACACAATGTAAACCGGGGGTGGCCACAGAGGGCCACCCCTACAGTTATGGCCAAGCGTTTCACTTGCTCTTTTCGCCCGTTTGTTCTTTCCTATCTGCATGCCAGACTATAACTTTCTACAACTCGACGTGTTCACCGATCGCGCTTTCTGTGGCAATCCACTCGCCGTCTTTATGAATGCCGAAGGAATACCCGACGACCAGATGGGCAAGATCGCGCGTGAGATGAATCTTTCTGAAACCGTTTTCGTGCTCAATTCGGACGAAGACAAAGCACTGCGACGACTGCGCATCTTCACGCCTATGCGTGAGATCCCATTTGCGGGCCATCCGATTGTTGGCACGTGGGCCGCGCTGGCGAGCAACGGCATCGCGCCGGTTCCCGACGGCGGCAATGGCTGGCAACGCATCTTTCACGAAGTCGGGATAGGAGTGTTGCCGGTCGATATTGAATTCAAAGACGGGCAGCCGGTGCAGGTGGTGATGACGCAGGGCAAATTCCAGGTCATCAGCGAGATCGACGATGCGCACGAGCAAGCCGAGGTCGCGCGCGCACTCGGCCTCGCTCGCGAAGATCTCGATGAGAGTTTGCCGATTCAGGTGATCACGACTGGCTTGCCGTGTCTCGCCGTTCCCATTCGCTCTCTTGCTGACTTACGCGACATTCGCGTCGACGCCGCACTACTTACCGACATCTACAAGCGTCGTGGCGGCACAGGTTGTCATGCGTTCGCGCGCGAGACCATCGAGGTCGGCGCGTCGAGAGCACACGCGCGCTTCTTTGCTCCGGCTGACAACATTCCGGAAGATCCGGCGACCGGCAGCGCGTGCGGAGCATTGGGCGCTTATCTGATTCATCACGGCGCACTGAGTTTGGAGCCCGAGGATGGCAGATATAAATTCGTCATCGAACAGGGCGATTTTATTAACCGGCCCAGCCGCATCAATCTCGAGGTGAAAGGGCGGGCGGGAAACGTGGAAGAAGTGAGGGTTGGTGGATCGGCCGTGCTCGTTGCGCGTGGTGAAGTCCTTATCTAACATGCTCGACCTATTGATCATCGGAGCGGGTCCGGCGGGATTGTCTGCGGCGGAAGCCGCGGCGCAGGCTGGTCTCGACTACGTTGTGATCGAGAAAGGCACGATTGCGAATACGATTCGGCAGTATCCGGTGGGTCGCACGATGTTTTCCACGCCAAACGAAGTGGAGATGCATCCAGGCGCGCTGAAACCCGTACGCGAAAAGCCGACGCGCGAAGAGACCCTGTCTCACTACATCCACTTCGTGCTCGATCGCGATCTTAAAATCAACACTGACGAAAAAGTTGTTTCCGTAAACGGGAACATAGAAGAAGGTTTCGTTGTCAAAACAGACCGTAGCCAGTATGAGGCTCGACGTGTGTTGTTTGCGATCGGAGCGATGGAGCACCCGCGCCGGCTGAATGTACCCGGTGAGGAGCTACCGAAGGTCCATCACCTCTTCGTCGAGCCTTATGCATATGTTCGCAAAGACGCTCTCGTCGTTGGCGGTGGAAACAGTGCCGCCGAAGCGGCCTTGTTTCTGTCGGAAGAAGGCGCGCGCACCACGATGGCCATCTGGCGTGAAGATTGGGAGAACCGCGATCCCAAGGCCGGCGCGATGAAACACTGGGTCCGCGCGCCGCTCGAAGCGGAGATCAAAGCCGGCCGGCTCAACGTCGTGCTTTACAAACACGTGGATGAGATTCGTGAAGACGAAGTGACGTTAACGAAAGAGACAGGCGAGACGTTGAGGATTCCGAATGATGTGGTGTTTGTGCTTGTCGGCAGTGATGCGGATCTGACGTTGTTGAAACAGCTCGGCGTGCAGACTGAGCCGGGAAAAATCGCGGAGGTTCCGGTTTACGATCCGGAAACTTTCGAGACCAACGTGCGTGGTATATACGTCGCCGGGCACTTCACGCATGCTCGTCATATCAAAGCTGCGATCGACGTGCCGCGCCGCATAGTTCCACTGATCGCGCAAGATTTATCTCGTAAATCCTGAAATCTTGAAATCCTGTCTACAACTACCTGCGCAGGAGGATCCGATGACCCGTCTCGCGTTACTCATCTCCCTACTCTTATGTCTCACATTTCCGGGTCTTGCGCAGAAGAAAACAACCTCTTCGCTTTGCACGCGCGACAACGCTCTCGACACCGCTAAACAACAGGTCCTCATCACGCGCACTTTTGACAACACGGTCCATCGCATCACCGTTCTCGTGCGCGCAGCCGATCTACTGTGGCCACACGATCAGGAAAAATCGCTCGCGGCATTCATGGAAGCCTTCGACCTCGCCGTCGCAAATTTCAAAGAAAAAGGCGATCAAACCCAGCGCGCCTCCGGCAGCCAGTTCGCCGCTGTAATCACCGTGCCCGATCAGCGCTTCACAGTGATCGCCGCTCTCGCGAGACGCGATCCGGCGCGCGCTCGCAAGTTATCAGAACAGATGCTCGGTGATGACGCGCGCGAAACGGCCGACAAGCCTGCAACCGGCGATCAATCAGATCAAGCAAAACGACGAACCGCCGAGAAGCTGCTAACTATGGCCCACGGTCTCGCGGCGGCGGATCCGCCATCGGCGGCCAACTTCGCGCGCCAGAGTTTCCGCTATCCAGCCACGTTACAGTTGCCGATGTTCCTGTACGAGCTCGCGAAGTCGAACCGCCAGCTCGCGGATGTGTTTTATGTAGACGCGCTCAACGCGTACGGCGGCGCGCCGATGGACCAGTTTCTTTACCTGTCGTCATATCCATTCGCCAACAACCGTGAAGCCGGAGAGATGCCGGGTTACACTTTTTACGCCGTTCCCGAAGGCTTCACACCGAATCGCGCTCTGCAACGTGTATTCGTTAAGGCGTTGCTCGACAGAATCGACGGTGCGATGGAGCTGCCGGTGCAGGAGGCTCCGCAGTATCGTTACTCCGATCACGCACAGATGTGGCTCGCCCTCAACCGTCTCGAAAAGCAGGTCCAGTCAGACTTGCCGGAATTCGCCGATGCAGTCGCGCGATCGAAAGACAAGCTGTTTGCTTTGTTGACGCCGAACGCTCAGCGAAATGTGAACCGCGTGATCGACACCGACAACACGCCGAAGAAGTCGTTTGACGA
>DATHTI010000140.1:0-29373 GCA_035463335.1 Pyrinomonadaceae bacterium
CTCCGTGGCCACCCCAGCATGGAAGGTAACACTGGGGTGGCCACGGAGGGCCACCCCTACAATTGCTATCTCCGCGTCCGTTTCTGCACGTCGCACGTGGGTGGGAGGTTGGGGTTCCGTGTTTCGTAGTTTTTGATCTCCTGCTCGAACTTGACCTTCGCCTTTTCACGCTCGTCGTCACCAAACAACTGCGCATTCCCGGCCTCCTGGCTCACACGCGCGCGCAGTCGCCGTGCTGCGTTCATGATCTTCGTCCGCAAGTCGCGGTCTAAATCGATGATGTAAATCGCGGTCGTCTCGCGCGTCGGCACGAGCGTGCGAAACGGAATTCCCGCGCGCTCCAACTCATTCGTCAGCGCAACGAGATTTCGCGCGCGCGTGCGTGGCCGCAAGGTATAGAGATCTACATTGCCCCCGATCTTCGGATGGAAATAGATAACGTACTTCTGCTCTGCATCGCGTCCCATCCGCGATAACACGTAACGAAGCGTCGCTTCATCACCTCGCACGCGCAACAACACCGAGTGCTCCGCACCGTCGCTCCACGATCCGAGCGCGCGAAACGCCGTGATGCGCGTGCGCACAACACAGCCGAGATTGACAGCCTTGTTGAGCAGCTTCGCTTCTTCCACAGAGCTCATGCCCGCGATCGCCTGCTCGAGTTTCAAATCAGTCTTCGTGTTCGGACTGACGAAGCCGTAGTTGAAAGACTTCTGGTCCTGTTGGGCCGAGACGAGCGTGGTCCAACCAAGCAGCAGCACCAGCAAAAATGATCGTGACGCCGAGATTCGATGTGTCATAGAATGAGCCAACCTTAATCCTCATCAAGGAGACAAATCAATGCGACGAAGAACCCTCACCGAGCTCGCCAATAATCCTGATCTGATCTCAGGCATTTACAATTACTGCGATCGTTGGTGTGAACGGTGTCCTTTAACCTCACGTTGTCTGGTCTATGCGACCGAACAGGAAGACAACGATTCACCTGAAAGTCAGGACATGCGCAACGAATTATTCTGGCGCAAACTCAATACGGTTTTCCAGGAGACACGCGAGCTGGTTGTTGCCTGGGCCAGGGAAGCTGGAGTTGATCTCAATGGCGCAACGGAAACGCACGAGACTCGCTGTAAAAGAAAACGCCAGCTTGTCGATAATCATCCGTTGACGAAAATCGGTAAGAAGTATGCGAATACTGCGAGTGATTGGTTTCGCGAATTTGATCAGGCTGTCGAGCTTGGGGATCTGGAAGATGCGCGCGAAGTGATTCAGTGGTATCAGTATCAAATCGCTGTAAAGACGATGCGTGCGCTTTCGGGCCGCAAGGAAGAGCTCGATGACCCCGAAATTGCTGATTTTCCGAAGGATTCTGACGGATCTGCGAAGGTGGCGCTGATCGGAATCGATCGTTCGATGGCGGCGTGGCGGATGATGCAATTGTCTTTGCCCGACCGCGGAGAATCGATCGTGCCGTTGATTTTACAGCTCGAGCGTTTGCGGCGGCGGCTGGAAAAAAGTTTTCCACAGGCGCGCGATTTCATCAGGCCTGGATTTGATGAATCTGTGTAATTTGTGGTTGAGTAACCGCGGATAACACGGATGAAAAAAGAGGATTAGTGCGATGGCTGAATGCCTGTTTTGTCGAATTGTGTCTGGTGAGCTGCTGGCGACTATTGTTTACGAAGACGATAATTCAGTTGCGTTTCTGGATCATCGTCCGCTGTTTCACGGTCACACGCTGTTAGTTCCACGCGAACACGTTGAAATACTCGGCGAGTTACCAACAAAGATCGTCGGCCCGTATTTCGAAGCAGCGCAATTGTTATCTCGCGTAATTGAATCAGCAATGGAAGCTGAAGGAACTTTTGTCGCGATGAACAATCGCATCAGTCAGAGTGTTCCTCATTTGCACGTTCACGTCGTCCCGCGTCGCAAGAAAGACGGCTTGAAAGGTTTTTTCTGGCCGCGCACAAAATACAAAAGCGATGAAGAGATGGAAGAAGTGAAGAAGAAAATCACTGCTGCATTGAAGAAAATCAAAACGCAAAAATAAAACAGTCAAAAATTTGATCTAAAAACAGCACAGGAGTATAAAGCACGTGTCGCGAGGGTTACGGCCTTCGAGACCGAGAAAGGGATCGGCAATCGTGGTGGTGACACCCGAGAGAGAGAAGAGACAGGCGGCTGTTGATTCTATTGACGCCCTAATCGGAGCCGAAAGGTTCAGCTAGAGAAGGTTGCGAGACTTTCTCGAGCCATTCGAATAAAAACGAATGGCACCCGGAGGCAAGGACCCGCCGAAGGGAGCAAAGCGGCTCAGCGCAAGTTGAGCTTCGTTGCCGGAGCGTAACCGGCGGTGGAGGAAAAGCCACCACAACAAAAACCTAAAGGCACCGCGTTCTTCGGAACGCGAGAATTGTGAAAATAATTCGTGTGCTGACCGGTGATCGCTGACCGCCAGTTGCTCATCGGGATACAAATTGGCGACTTGAGCGTGTACATGCTTTTGTTGCCATCCTTTTGAGAGCTTCGGTTCTCTTTAGGAAAACGGATTGCGCTGCTTTCAGCTTGCTGGGAGCAGCGCTTTTCGTTTTTAAATCCGTGTCTTCGAAATCCGTGTTCATCCGTGGCTCAATTTTTCTTTTTTTGATAGATTACCCCCTTCCAAAAAACAGAAAATTTTTCTCCCCGGTATTTGGTCCTACACTTAAGGAGGATTTGACCCAGATGAGTGAAGCACGATTGCAAGAAACTCCCGATCCTACACCCGGCTCGTTTTGTTGGGTTGAGCTCGGCACATCCGATAACGAAGCAGCCAAAAATTTCTACACGCAGCTCTTCAGTTGGGAAACTGAAGATCACCCGATGGGCCCAGACAGCGTTTACACGATGCTCAAGCTCGACGGCAAAGACGTTGGCGGTTTGTACAAATTGATGCCTGACATGGTCGCCGCAGGAGTTCCACCGCACTGGATGAGCTACGTCGCAACCGCGAACGCAGACGAGACAACCGAAAAAGCCAAAGCCGCCGGTGCGAACATAATGAATGGTCCATTCGACGTCTACACCCTCGGACGGATGTCCGTCATCCAGGATCCGACCGGCGCGGTGTTTTCAATATGGCAGGCAAAGGACAACAAGGGTTCCGCCGCGTGGGGTGTGCCTAACGCTCCTGTCTGGAACGAGCTCGGCACGAACGATACGCAAAAGGCGGGCGAGTTTTATTCGAACGTGTTTGGCTGGACCAAACAATCGTTTCCCGGCCCAATGGAATACACCGTCTTCAATAACGAGGATAAAGGCATCGGCGGCATGTACCAGATCACGCCCGAGATGGGACCGGTTCCGCCACACTGGCTCGTCTACTTTGCAGTCGAGGATTGTGACGCCGCGGTACAAAAAGCCACGGGACTCGGGGCAAACGTCATTAAGCCGGCTGAAGATATTCCCGGTGTCGGACGTTTCGCGATCCTGACGGATCCGCAGGGCGCCACGTTCGCGCTACTCAAACCGCAGCCAGCTCAATAATAATTGTAGGGGCGGCCCTCCGTGGCCGCCCCTGCGCTGGCCCTGGACGCCTCAAGCACAAATAGCGCAAGGATTTCCTATACCTTTCGTGCTGTTTGTGCTTTTTTGTGACCCGGAAACGTTCTAAGCATGAAAGCGCGTCTTGTCTGGTTGATACTGTGCGGCATCTGGGGCTCGACCTGGCTCTTCATCAAGCTCGGCCTCGAAGATCTGCCGCCATTCACTTTCGCCGGCATAAGGTTTGTTATTGCGCTCGCGATTGTCTTATCGATCATCCGCATTCGCGGCCTGCGACTGCCGCGCGCACGCGCCGACTGGACCCTCCTCGCAGTCACAGGAATCCTCTCATTCGGATTCAACTACGGTCTTGTATTCTGGGGCGAGCAGTACATCACGTCGGGCCTCGCGGCGTTGTTACAAGCAACGACTCCCGCGTTTGGACTGGTCTTCGCACACTTCAACTTGCCGGGCGAGCGCTTGAGTTGGACCAGGATCGGTGGTGTTGTTCTGGGTGTGTGTGGTGTGGCCGTAGTTTTCTCAAACCAGCTCGCCGTTTCAGGGCGCCAGGCGTTATTGGGTTGCGTAGCGCTGCTTCTCAGCTCGATTTTCGTCGCGTACTCGAATGTGCTGGTGAAGAAACACGGAAAGAACCTCAATCCGGCGATCATGGCTGCCGGACAGATGTTCTTTGGTTTGTTATTGCTGTTGGCCGTCGGCCTTCCACTCGAAGGCAATCCCTTTCGCTTTCGCTGGACCCCGATGGCCGTGATCGCGTTGTTATATCTCGCCGTGGTCGGCTCCGTGATCGCGTTTCTGCTTTACTACTGGCTGATACTAAAGATGGACGTCACAAAATCCATGTTGATCGCCCTGGTGACCCCGGTCGTAGCCGTAATCCTCGGCATGCTTGTCCTGAACGAGGAGTTCGGCTGGCGCACCCTCTTTGGCGGCGCCATGATCATCCTCGGCATCGCGTTTATCGTCGTCAGAAAAAATCGATATCAACCCGTCGAGTCCGTGGTCAAAACCTGAACTCGCGGATTTGTGCGGCGAGATAGGCTTCGATCGCGAACTCAACGAGTGGTGCTTCGTCCGGTGAGTAGTATTCGGAGAGACGGCGCAACTGGGTGATTTGCGGCGACAGTAACCAGAAGCCACCGAACTCCGCTCCGAATTGATTATGGACCGCCAGCTCGAGCGCGGTACCGTGCACGACGCGCAAGTACTTCGCCGCAGCCCCATCCAGATCGACGGTGCAATCACCAAGCGCAAACCCAAGAAACTCAACCTCACTCGCAGGTACACTCGACATGTTTATTGGCAACCCTTTCAGGGTTAATGGAGCTTTATCTCTATTTCCCAGGGTTGTCGCTTCGCTCCAACCGCTGGGCTGAAATTAGCGAACGCCTGCGGCGTTTTATTTCCCGGTTCTCGCTTCGCTCGGACCGTGCGCCTGCAGCGTTTCTATTCCCTCGTTCTCGCTTCGCTCAAACCGCGCGCCTGCGGCATTACCCGCCGTCTGGCTCCGGTTTTCTTTTGTGCTTTTGTGCCTTTTTGTGGCTAAAACGCTTACGCGGCGTATTTGCGAATGAGCCCACGCACCACACCCTGAATCTGGATCCTTTCCTCGGTCTTGACGAAGATCGGCTTGTATTGCGGGTTGGCAGGCTCGAGACGAATAAACTCAGGCTCGCGATAAAACTTCTTCACCGTTGCATAGTTCCCATCAATCAAAGCCACCACAACCTGACCGTTTTCAGCAGTCTTCTGTGACTGGACGATGATGATGTCGCCATCCTGAATGTTCTCATCGATCATCGACTCTCCACGCACGCGCAATGCGAACGTCCGCCCATGTCCCTGCAAATCCCTCGGTACCGAAATCGTGTCGTGGCTCAGGATTGCTTCGATGGGCTGGCCGGCGGCGACGGTTCCGAGTAAGGGGATTTCGTTGTCGTCATCCCCGCCACCACCTTCCTTTTGCACGATCTGAATCCCTCTGCTGACATTCGGAATGCGCTTGATCAAACCCTCGCGCTCCAGGGCCGTGAGCACAGCATGAACGCTCGCGGACGATCTCATCTGAAATTGCCGGCCAATCTCAGCGATTGTGGGTGCCTCCTGATTGGAGTCGATATAGCGCCGGATGAATTCGTAAATCCTTCTTTGTTTGGCCGTTACTGGCATAACCACTTTCTCCCTCTGTACTGCCCAGAATAGATTTTCGTTGACAAGCGAAAATCTAACGAACATTCTCGAACATCATGAGCGCGACGTCAAGTGGTTTTTTTAGGGCCGGGGTTGGTGATGCGGGGGAGACCATTACCGCTCCGGTCCTAAGCGTCGCGCCGTGACTCTAGCCCGGTGATCAATTGGCCCCTCATCATCCGGATTTAAACAGCTTCTGGATCGGGCGATTGAACACCACCACCGGGCTAAAGCCACGGCGTGAGCGGAGCTACTTGATTACTTTTGCGAGCTTCTTGAGGTCGTCGATGAAGAGCCGCAGCTCGAGACGTCGCGTTTCATCGTCAGGAGCACGAAGGATCGAGGAGGGATGAACGGTGGCCATGACGTAGGGCGCAAGAGTTGAAGGTATGAATTCGCCGCGCTGTTTAGTGACGCGAAATTGTGGTCCAAGCAGCGCCTGGGCAGCAGTAGCGCCGAGCGCAACGATAACGTCGGGTTTGATGACGGCGAGCTCGGCCTCGAGCCAGGGACGGCAGGCGGCAATCTCGAGCGAGTTCGGTTTCTTGTGGATACGGCGTTTGCCGCGTGGTTCCCATTTGAAGTGTTTGACAACATTGGTGACGTAAGTCTGTTTGCGATCGATGCCGGCTGTTTCGAGAGCATCGTCGAGCAGGCGACCCGCTGGGCCAACGAAAGGTCTGCCCGAAAGATCTTCTTCGTTGCCGGGTTGCTCACCTACAAACATGACTTTCACGCGCCGGGCCCCCTCGCCAAAGACGGTCTGCGTTCCGGTTTTCCAGAGGTCGCAGGCCTGGCAATGGGCCGCGGCACCTTTGAGCGACGAGAGCGTTGGTCGCGGTGGAATTAAGTCTTCTGCCGCGCTTTTGAAAGGTTTTTTGGGCATTTCCGATATAGGTCATACCCGACCTGTATGGCGAGGATGCAGAGAAAAGTTAACTTAATCATGAAAGCAGCATTCTCAAAAGCAGAGCTACAGGCCGAGATAGCCAGCCGTTTTGGCGACGCCTTCAGGATCCATGAAAAGACTGTTGTCGAAACGCTGTCCACCGGTGTTGCTGAAATTGACGCCTTAACTGGCGGCCTGCCGCGCGGATCAATCAGCGAGCTTTTTGGGCCAGCATCGTCAGGACGAACCAGTCTCATGTATTCGCTGCTTGCTTATGCGACTACTCACGAAGAGACGTGTGCCCTGGTCGACACAAGCGATGTGTTTGCGCCGTCGGCCGCCATTGAAGCCGGCATGAATTTCGATCGCTTGCTGTGGGTCCGGTGTGCCGGCAATCTCGAGCACGCGTTCAAGGCCACAGACTTGTTGCTACATGCGGGTGGTTTTGGTTTGGTAGTGCTCGATCTCGGCGACGTGCCTGGAAAAGAGGCGCGACAGATCATCTCGTCGTGGTGGTATCGCTTTCGGCGTACGGTGGAAGACAGACCCACAGTCCTGACGGTGATTTCAGAAGAGGCGTGTACGCGATCGTGCGCGGCGTTAGCGCTGGAGTTGAACGGAGCGGCGGAATGGTCGCGCGTGAGTCTCAAACGAGGGGTTGGGAACCTTTTGCGCCACAACGCAATCCGTGTAAATCGCAAGCGTCCTCTTACTCCGTGGGTCAGCGACGGTCAATACAGGGCTACAGCTTTATCCATTTAATGCGCGAACTGATTTTCGTAAATTTTCGCTAATGTTCAATCGTTATGTTTGCCTGTATTCACGTTTGGAAGCTGCCGGCCGCCCTCTCTTTAACCGACTTTGGCTACAGCTTCTCACCGGTTGTCGAGGAAGTCAGGGCCGGAACCGTTGTCATCGACGTCGATGGTTGTGAGTTGCTGTTTGGCTCTGCCTACCAGCTCGCAAGCGAAGTGGCACGACGCGCTCAAAAGTCAGAGACGGAGGGTGGATTGGAAACCACCGTCAGCGTAGCCGTAGCCGCAAATCCTGATGCCGCCATCCATGCCGCGACTTACCTGAAAGGCGTCACCTTCGTTTCAGCCGGCGAGGAATTGACTTGCCTGGGAGATTTTCCCGTCGAGCGACTGGATTATTCACTCGTGAATGTTGAGAAGGCAGTTGCTGCCGAGATTCTCGAGACGCTGAGACTCTGGGGCGTTCGCACGTTTGCTGACTTTGCCGCACTTCCCGTCGCGGGCGTCTCCGAGCGTTTGGGACAAGCAGGACTCAAACTCCAACAACTCGCAGCCGGCAAAACTGAGCGACACCTGCACGTCAAACAACCAGAGCCCGTATTTACCAACTCGCTCGAGCTCGAACACGCCATCAGCGAGCTCGAGCCACTCTCATTCATCTTCGGTCGATTGCTGCACCAGCTCTGCGCCGCTTTGAACGCGTATGCGCTTGCGACGAACGAGTTGCGCGTGACGATGCAACTCGAAGATCGGACGACGCACGAGCGCAAGCTATCGCTGCCTCACCCGATGCGCGATCACAAAGTGTTTCTGAAATTGCTGTTGCTCGATGCCGAGATGCACCCGCCCTCGTCGGCCGTGACGTCAGTGACGATTACGTGTGAGCCGGTGAAACCGCGTGTGTTGCAGAGTGGTTTGTTTGTGCCGCTCGCACCCGCGCCGGACAAGCTCGAGCTAACGCTCGCGAGACTCGCAAAACTCGTTGGCGAGGAAAACATTGGTTCACCGGCATTGCTCGACACTCATCGTCCAGACGCGTTCAGCATGAAACGCTTCACGCTGCAAACTGATTCCGGTCGCAGGCGTGGTCGCAAAAACAAGCAGCCACCGGCGATCAGGACGCGGCAACACTTAGGCTTTCGCAGATTTCGCCCGCCGCTGAGAGCGATCGTCGAAGCGCATCAGGGTTGGCCCACGCAGATCAGTGCGTGGAGTAAGCAGCGAAGTGTTTACGGGAAAGTCGTCGATGTGGCTGGACCATGGAGAACTACGGGTGACTGGTGGCGCGACGATGGTTGGGCGCGCGATGAATGGGACGTAACACTCGAGCGTCTCGGACGCCAGACGCTCTATCGCGTTTACCGCGAGCTCAAAACCGAGAACTGGTTTGTCGAAGGAAATTACGATTAGCCATAAAAAGGCACAAAAAGCACAAAAGAAATGAACGAGAAGAGCGCGCTAAATTCCTCCAGGCCCCCTAAAAGCAGAAAAAATCATTTTTGTGTTTTTGTGCCTTTTTGTGGCTAAAAATGGCTTATGTTGAGCTACATTCGCGGTCGGCGTTCAGCTTTCTCGAAGGCGCGTCTGTCCCTGAAGAGTTGATCGCGGCCGGGCTCGCGATGGAGATGCCCGCGATGGCCCTGCTCGATCGCGACGGAGTTTATGGCGCACCGCGATTTCACCTCTGCGGCAAGAAGAACGGCATCAAGGCGCACATCGGCGCCGAGATAAGCGTCAGAAAGCCAAACAATCAAGGCCTCTGCTCGGTCCCTGTCCTCGTGCGCAACCGCACTGGTTACCAGAACCTTTGCCGTCTCATCAGCCTCATGAAATTGCGTGTGCCAAAACACGCAAAGCCAGGCGAATGCGTGGCGACGGCTGACGAGCTGGCTGCGCATGCGAAGGGCTTGATCTGTTTGACCGGCAGCTTTGATGGTCCAATCGCGACCGCTCTCAATCCCGGCGATCCGGACAACACTGCGAAAGCACAGATCGCAACTGAATGGCTGATCGATCTCTTCGGCAAAAAGAACGTCTATGCGGAGCTGCAACGCCATCTCGATCGCGAAGAAGAAGCGCGCAACCATCTCGTGATCGAGCTCGCGCGTCGCAATCGTCTGCCTCTGCTTGCCACTAACGGCGTGAGTCACGCGACACCCAAACAGCGCGAAGTCGCTGACGTCTTCACCTGTATTCGCAATCACGTGCGACTGGAAACAGCCGGACGCCTCCTCGCGCAAAACTCCGAACGGTATCTCAAGTCACCCGCGGTGATGGAGAAGCTGTTCGCCGATCTGCCGGAAGCTGTTGCAAACACTTCTGAGCTTTCCTCGCGACTGGAGTTCACACTCGAAGATCTCGGTTACGAATTTCCCAAATACCCTGTGCCGCACGGCGAAACAATGACGTCCTTCCTGCGCAAACGGACGGAAGAAGGCGCGCGTCTGCGTTATACAGGCACGCACGGCATGCCCACTTACGAGCGTGCCCGCACGCAGCTCGAGCGCGAGCTGGCGTTGATCGAAAAGCTCAAGCTGGAAGGTTATTTCCTGATTGTTTGGGACATCGTGAAGTTTTGTAACAAGCAGGGAATCCTGGTCCAGGGACGCGGCTCGGCGGCAAACAGCGCCGTCTGTTATTCACTCGGAATCACTGCCGTCGATCCCGTCGGCATGGACCTTCTGTTTGAGCGATTTCTTTCTGAAGAACGAGGTGAATGGCCCGACATCGATCTCGATCTGCCGAGCGGAGAACAACGCGAGAAGGCAATTCAATATGTTTACGAGCGCTACGGCAAACTCGGCGCGGCGATGACGGCGAACGTCATCACTTACCGTGGGCGCTCGGCCGCGCGCGAGGTCGGCAAGGTGCTCGACTTTGACGACGAAACGCTGGCGCGTCTTTCTGCGCTCGTCCACACGTGGGAATGGAAAGATCCAACCGACTCCAGCGAGCGACAGTTTCGCGATGCGGGTCTCGATCTGCGCCAGCCGCGCATTAAGAAGTTCTTTCAGCTCTATCAACTGGTGCAGGACCTGCCGCGTCACCTGGGCCAGCATTCAGGCGGCATGGTGATCTGCCAGGGACAGCTCGACGCGATCGTGCCGCTCGAGCCCGCCGCCATGCCCGGACGTGTGGTGGTCCAATGGGACAAGGACGACTGCGCGGACCTCGGGCTGATCAAGGTCGATCTGCTCGGCCTGGGAATGATGTCAGTGCTGGAAGATTCGATCGAGCTGATTCGCGACGCGTATGGCGAAGAGGTTGATCTCGCGCACCTGCCGCAAAACGACCCGGCAGTTTACGAAGCACTGCAACGTGCCGACACGGTTGGCATGTTCCAGGTCGAGAGTCGCGCCCAGATGTCGTGCCTGCCGCGACTGCGGCCCGCGAACTTCTACGACATCGTGGTCCAGGTCGCGATCATCCGGCCCGGTCCAATCGTGGGAAACATGGTCCATCCATATCTCAAACGCCGGCAGGGCAGGGAACCGGTAGTTTATGCACACCCGCTGCTGGAGCCAGTCTTGAAACGCACGCTCGGAGTCCCGTTGTTTCAGGAGCAACTGCTGCGTATGGCCATGATCTGCGCCGGGTTTTCCGGTGGCGAAGCGGAAGAGCTGCGACGCGCGTTTGGTTTCAAACGCTCCGAAGCGCGTATGAAACTAATCGAGGGAAAACTGCGCGAAGGCCTGAGGAAAAACGGAATCACGGGCGAGAAACAGGAGGAGATCGTCCTCTCGATCAGCTCGTTTGCCCTTTACGGTTTTCCCGAATCGCATGCAGCAAGCTTCGCGCTCATTGCTTATGCGAGTGCGTATCTGAAATGTAATTACCTCGCGGCGTTCACGGCTGCGATTCTCAACAATCAGCCGATGGGTTTCTATCAACCCTTCACACTCATCAAAGACGCGCAACGTCATGGTCTCAAAGTTTTGCCGATCGATATCACGTGTTCTAACTGGTTGTGCACGATCGAGAAGCAGGCTGACTCGACGCTCGCGGTGCGGCTCGGTTTGAGATACGTCAAAGGTCTGAGCCAGCAGTCAGGCGAAGCTATTGTGCGCGAGCGAGTGGCGGGTGAGTTTCTGGGGATTGACGACCTGCGCAATCGCGTGCCCGCGTTGCGCAAGGATGAGTTAAGAAAACTGGCGGCGGTTGGAGCATTGAATTTTATCCAGTCGTCTACACGTCGCGATGCGCTGTGGCAGGTTGAGCGTGTGACGCGCGACGCGGGCGAGCTGTACGAAGGGCTGCTTGAAAGCGACGGCAATTCACCGTTGGAGCAAATGACGTTGACGGAGCGCGTGGACGCGGATTTCCGTGGCACCGGATTGACGATTGGAAAACATCCGGTTGCTTATCATCGACGTGAGTTGAACAAGCTGAAGGCGCTCAGAGCGATCGATATCAGGAAGTTGCGCAACGGAACGTTTGTGCGCGTGGCCGGCTGGGTGATCGTCAGGCAGCGACCCGGCACGGCGAAGGGATTCATGTTTCTGAGTCTCGAAGACGAGACGGGTGTCAGCAACATCATCGTCACGCCGCAATTGTTTGATAAGTACCGGTTCGAGCTGGTGGACCACCCGTTTCTTCTGATCGAAGGAGCGCTGCAAAACCAGGACAACGTGATCTCCGTCAAAGCGAGCCACGTGCAGCCACTAAAGTTCGCCGTCGCCGCGACACCCTCACACGACTTTCATTAGCCACGAAGAAGTTTAGCCACAAAAAGGCACAAAAACACAAAATACTAACGAGGTAGGCGCGCTGGAATACTTCAGACAACTCCAAAACAAGATCAATTTTGTGCTTTTGTGCCTTTTTGTGGCTAAAACTAGGCTGGGCGGGCGGCGTGGCGTGGAGGGGATTCGATCAGGCCCTGAACAACCTGTGCTACCTGCGAGAGCGGTTTCGGTTTTCTCAGGAAAGCATCGGCGCCGCAACGTCGCGCTTCATCTTCGATTTCAGCGGAGCCGTAAGCGGTCAAAACAACGATTCGCGTTTGCGGATTGTGTGCTCTGATCAGCCTGATCATTTCAAGACCGTCCTGGCTGTTTGTCATCGTGAGGCGCAGGTCCTGAATGACGACTTTATAGCTAGTGGCGCCGAGGAGCTTTTCAGCCTCTTCCATTTCAGACGCAGTATCGACTTTATAACCCTGCAAAGAGAAGTATTCGCTCATCGAGAAACAGATCGACTCTTCGTCGTCCACGACAAGAAGTCGCGGCATAGGCGCTTCTCTCAAAGATCTCTCGTCTCGGCCAAGCCACATTTGCTTTAGTTTGCCTGAGACTCTTTTGAGTGTTCCGAATGGACTCTGCACGGGGCACACCAGCACAAACACACTTTAACCAGTTAAAATTTTGCGAGGGTAATTTTAGCTCTCCTAATACTCATCGCCGCCACTCCGCACAGATTTAACGATGAGGTCAAGGCAGCAGTTCCGCTACCTGCTTCTTGACGGAAAACTAAATCGCGATCGCGGCCCGCACATTAGGCCGCTGTGTGGCTGTACCATTCTTGCCTGAGATACTTTGCGAGGCCGGTTTAGTAATTATGTAAAGCAAAACTTCGCATACCTCGCGCGTGCCTGTGCCAATCGTGTTCCCCTTCTCATCCTGTAGAGCATAGATTTGCCCATTTGGGTCGAGGGGAAAAATCGTTGGTTCAGCGTACATTAAAAGTCTCCCTTAAATACCCGGGCTCTATTAAGATCGGCCCTTTGTAATAAAAATACTAAATACCCGATTCGGACGACCTGGCACCCTCAACGGAGGGTGCCAACCCATCCTTCTCACGACTTGAAGCGTTTTCTTATCGCTCCAGCTACACCAATCAGACCCGTGCCCAGTAAAAACATGCTGGTTGGTTCCGGAACCGGGTTACCGCTGGTGATTTGTCCCTGCACTGTAGTTATTCCGTTATTTGATGCCGGAGGAACCAGGTTCAGGGGGTTGTTGGTGATGGCGTAAGTAACGCCGCCGATAGTGATTGAGGTGACCGTAAAATTGACCACTCCACTGCCGGAGTTACTTGCGGTGAAAGTCCCGCTAAAAGTCGCCGAGAAGCTGTCGCTTCCGGCAACTGGGATGGTTTGTGTGATCGTGAGAGTGAAGGTGCCGGATACATTACTGGCCCCGCCACCACTCACGAAGGTTTGGAAATTACCGAAGCTGGAGCCTGTGGGAGTGTTCAAGCTGGTAGATCCCAGTCCGGTAAATGTGATCATGAGAGCATTGCCCATGCCGCCCGAAAAGGTCACAGAGTTAGTGCCGCTGCCAGCGCATCCTGCACACGTAAAAACACCTGATGTGGAGAATGTTACCGGGTCAGCTTTGGCCTCTGACATTCCGAGTGACACAATTGCTAAAAGCAATGCAGTCATGAGGGATGTTTTGAAAACACCTGTCATGTTGCTCACCTATATTCCGCCCGGCGTATGCCGCACCTACCCTTGAGAGAGAACGCCAGCCGGTTGGTTGTAGCACTCAGTTATAGGCCAATGCCGTCCCCAGCCGCGGGGCAAGCGCGACTACGGCGACATGTCTAGTTGTACAACGCTCTTCAGATTCCGCTTACTTCCTGGCAAAGCGCCGGCGGAAACCAGCCGCAGCTCCGATGAGACCCGTACCTAACAGCACCATGCTGGCAGGCTCTGGAATCGTTTCGGCTATATCACTGCCACCCAGCCGAACCTGTCTCACGTCTTCAAATACTGCGCCATTGATGGCGGTTAAACTGATCGATGTAATCAGTTGTCCGTTGATGGCCGTCACCGTGAAAAAGTTTTGACCGTTGGCATCGACGGTGAAATCATCTTCAAAGAATCCGCCGTCGATGTTGACACCTTCCACGTGGATCACCACGGAACCATTCGTGGCTGCGTTTATGTTGAATACTGCACGGGTGAAAGTGTCGTTATTGGCCAAACCGAATGTCAGTTGCGTGAGCGCGGTGTTCCCGGTTCCGCCACTGACGGTCGCCTGGCCTGACGGATTAGCGTTGAGCAATCCGCTACCGCTCGAAGAAGTAAAGTTGACCAGAAGATTGTCTGGACCAACAGTACCCGTCACCGTGAGTACATTTGTTGCAGGATTAAGCAAAACATTGTCAGTGCCTTGATTGTTGACGCCAGTGATGACAACAATGTCGGCTTTGGCCGTGCCTGCCGCTACGCTGACGATTCCCAGCACCGCCAACGAAAGAATTAGTCCTTTTAGGGACCTGAATCGAGACATTTGAACTACTCCTTGTTGACTCCCTGCCCGGGAGCCTAGACCTACTTGTAAGTGGCTTAACCACGAGAGCGATGGAGCAAGCTCTAATGAGTTCAGCCAGAGAACACTCGGAAAACTACCCGAGAAACATACGTATATTTAGGCACTGGCTCGTTCGGCAAATACCCGGGCCATCGCTTTCGCGATGACCCCTTGAAATCTACTTCTTCGCAAACCGTTTTCGAAAACCAGTAGCAATTCCAACAAGACCGGATCCCAGGAGCAGCATGGTGGCTGGCTCCGGTGTTTGCGTAGTCTCCGGAGGCGTGGCGCTAGTGCCGAATTGGATTACAACATTACTAAAGGTTGAATTGACCGTGACTCCCGGAACTACGAGAGTTAATGTCAGGGTGCCTGCCAAAAACGGGTTATGTGGGTTGTTTCCGGCGATGCTGCCGTTGGCGTTTGCATAGGCGCCGGCTCCCGTACCACCGATAAGCGTTTGATCCGGACCAGCAGGCGAGCTAATTCCAAACGCGCAGATCACACAGGCCGTAATCGTCGTGCCACTGTGTCCAGCAGCCCATCCGGTTGGATTAACCGCACCCGCGAGCACGGCGTTTCCAGCGTTGTCGATGTTGGTCGACTGCGTGCTGTTGCTGGCAGAAAGCGAAACAGCGCCGCCGTTGTAGCCGCTCACCTGAAAGTAAACGCCACTGACGTTCTGAATAACGCTGATAACCTGAGCGTTAGTCAGGTTGTTGTTAAGGGTGATAGTTACGGTGCCATTGCCGGCGACAATGGTTCCGGTAACGTTAGTCGTACTGCATCCGGCTCCAGTGCATACTGAAATCGGATCAGCCTTGGCAGTTCCGTGGGCTAAAGCAAGAATCCCAAAAACAGCAAGGGCAAGCAGTGAGTTTTTGAGGTTCGAAAACCTGGGCATCTCAGTCTCCTTGGGGGTAACAATAAACTGGCATCCAGTTGCAGTCCTGGATCAGACAAATGGTTGTTAGAGGCGTGTACAGGAGAGCGAAGCGGGGCAATGCGCGCTCAAACAATACCAGCCAGACGAGCCTCCCGGTCGGGTCGAGAGGGGTAATCGACGCAATGGCACGTGCCGGATGCTATGCAAGGCATGGGCCAACCGTTTGTGTGTGTTGAACTTCCGGAAACGCGGTGTATTGCTGGTGGTCTGGTAGGTCTGGTCCAAAGTGCCGGACGATGCATGTCCAGTATTCAGACTATAGTCTAGACTTTGGACGTTGAGATCTGATGTTTCTTAATCTTCTGATAAAGCGAGCTTCGCGGGATGCCAAGACGCTTCGCGGCCTTCTCGACACGGCCGCGTTCTTCCTGTAACACTCGCTCGATGTGTTGCTTTTCGAGCTCGAGCAGCGTGAGGTTCGTGTCGAGGAAAGGTGCGCCGACTTGTGTGTGACCGTCGAAGTGGAGATCGTTCAGAGTGATCTGTTTTTGCTCACTCAATAGGACCGCACGTTCGATAACGTTGCGCAGTTCTCTAATATTACCGGGCCAAGAATACGTTTGGAGCGCCTGAATGCAGCCCTGGTCCAGCCTTAGCTCGCCACGGCCCAGGTCCAACGAAACTTTGTCGAGTAGATACTGGGCCAGCGTCGGAATATCTTCGATCCGGTCGCGAAGAGACGGAAACGACAAAGGGATCGTGCTGATGCGAAAGTAGAGATCGTCGCGAAAGCGTTTTTCACGAACGAGCTGTCCGATGTCCTGGTGTGTGGCGGCAATCAACCGCACGTCCACCTGCCGGTCTCTGACGTCGCCTAATCGCCGGAAGCGTTTCTCTTCCAAAACTTTCAGCAGCTTCGGCTGAATCTGAAGGTCTACGTCGCCAACCTCATCAAGAAAAATGCTTCCACGATGGGCCACTTCAAACAGTCCCTGCTTCGAAGCAGTCGCGCTCGTAAACGCGCCCTTTTCATGACCGAAAAGCTCTGTCTCGAGAAGTTCTCTGGTTAGACCAGCACAATTCAGATCGACGAAAGCTTCGTCAGCCCTCGGACTATTCTCGTGTAGCCAGCGCGCGAGCACGCCTTTACCCGTACCGGTTTCACCAAGAATCAACACCGGACTTTCAGTCGAGAGGATCTTGCGAGCCTGATCCCTGAGTGCGCGAATCGCGGCACTCGTGCCGATGAATGGATCGATGGCCTGGCGAGACTGTCGCGACTTGCTGGCTAGTTGTTTGTGATAGTTGCGCTGTTTTTGAAGTAGTCGTTGCAGGATGACGAGCAGCGTGGGCAGCTCGAGCGGTTTAGTCAGAAACTGTTCTGCGCCTTCTTTAATCGCCCTGACCGCAAGATCGATGGACCCGTGTGCAGTCAGGACCAGAAGAGGAATGCCGGCATCAATCTCGCGGAGTCGAGGGAGGAGATCGAGCGCCGTGCCGTCCGGGAGCATGTAGTCAGCGATGACGATATCAGGCCGGGAGCTGCGAAAGAGATGCTGCGCGTCCTGGCAGCTCTCCGCCTCTTCGATTTCGTATCCGTGCTGTTCGAGGAAATCACGGATACCAAATCTCACTCCCGACTCGTCGTCAACAACCAACACCTTGTTCCTGGACATCAAGAATCTCCCTCGGACGGTATTGGAAACCTCGCTATCATACAGGCTCCACCTTCGGGATTATTGTCGGCAATCAATTTTCCTCCGTGTTCCTGCATGATGCGTTGGGCAATTGCTAACCCGAGTCCGGTGCCGCCGCGTCGCTTCGAGAAAAACGGCTCAAAAATCTTCGCCAAATCATCAGCCGAAATCCCGTTGCCGGAATCCTTTATTGCACACTGAACCCACTCGTTATTTCCGTCATTGATTCGTTGTGCTTCGATAGTGACCGAGCTCTTTTGCGGTGAATGTTGGATCGCATTCTCGATCAGATTTACAAATACTTTCGAAAGCCTGCGACGGTCAATCCTGACTTTCGGCAGTGAGTCTTCAACTTTACTCTGGAGATTGATCTGAGCCACTTCGGCGGCCGGCATGCAGGCCCGCATTGATCGCGCGATCATCTCTTCCATTGAGACGAGATACAGCTCACCGCGGAACGGCTTGCCGTACTCTAGCAGTTCTTCCATCAGAATGGTGAGACGTCCGATCTCATCACGCAATACATTTGTATATCGCTGGTATTCCGTGCGGTCGCTGAATCGTGTCTCAAACGCGTCGAGTATCGATGAAATCCCGAACAGCGGGTTTCTGACTTCGTGTGCAACACCGGCGACGAGCGAGCCCAGCAACGACATCATCTCGCTTTGACGCAGCGACGCCTCGAGCTCGGCTCGCTTCGTGATGTCCTGTGCGATCAAAATGGCGCGCTCACCAAACGAGCCGAATTCGTTGATGTGATAAAGCGTGATGGCCCACGTCTTACCGGTGGCCTCGTCTTTAATTTCTTCGGCTTGTGGGGCCGGATACTCGCGCAGGCTCTCGATCATCTCGGCGGCTTTTTTCCACGGCTGGTTTTCACCGAGCTGACGGACCGTTTGTCCGAGTATCTGTTCCGCATCGACGCCGACGATCTGCTCGGCAGCCTGATTCGACCGTTTTATATTTCCCACGAGATCGACGATCAGGACTGGAAAATCGATCGCGTTGAACGTCTGGCGCCACTCCATCGCCGACTGTTGAAGCGACGCGTGCAGTCGTTGCTGTTTCTCATCGAGAAGTTTTCGTTCTGTGACGTCGTTGACGATCACGAGTTTGCTGTTCTTGCCGTCAAAGACGACCGGGTGCGAGCTGATCTCGACGTAGATCGTTTTGCCGTCTTTCGTCATATGACGCCAGGGGCTCGAGATCACGAGGTCGTTCGGATCGTTCTTGATCATCAGCGTCGGAATGTCTTCGCGGGCGCGAATGTCGTCGATAGTTATCGAGAGAAACTCATCGCGCGTGTAGCCGTAGGTCCGAGTTGCGGCTTCGTTGACGGCGAGAAAGTGGAGCGTTTCCTCGCTATAGACCCAGATCGGCTGTGGTGTCGATTCGAAAAGCAGCCGGTAACGTTCTTCGGAGTCGCGCAGCGCTTCCTCGAAGCGTTTTCGCTCGGTGACGTCGCGGGCGAGTCCGCGAAAACCCACCGTTTCGTCGAGCTTGTCCTTAATAGGTGAGACGATCAGATCCAACCAGCGATCCTCGCCGTTTGCGGAGCGGGCGACAAACTGGTGCCGGAACTCGTGTGCTTCCTGCGGCTGGCCAAGGCTCGCGGCGAAACCGTTGCTTTCAGGAATGATGCCGAACACGTTGAAGAACGAGTTGCCGATGATCTCTTCGGATTTGCGGCCGAGAAACTTTTGACCGGCGAGGTTCATGCTCGTGACTCGACCGGTGAGATCCTGCGTGAAGATCATGTCGCTGGCCTGTTCGACGAGATCTCGATAACTCGCTTCGAGCCGCGAGCGTTCCAGTAGTCTCGATACTTTGGCGATCAGACGAGGGGCGTCGAATGGAATCTCGAGGTAGTCGTCGGCGCCCGCTTTCATTCCCGCGACAGCGCTTTCGGTATCTTTCTGGTGCGCAGTGATAAGCAGGATCGGGACGGTCTTCAGCTCCGAGTCAGTCCGGATCTCGCGACATAACTCGAGGCCGTCCATGCGCGGCATCGACACGTCGCTGATGACGAGGTCGGGTCGTTCGCGTCTGGCGAGAGTCAGGCCGTCGAGACCGTCTTCTGCCGTGAGGACGGAGTAACCCGCCTTGCGCAGCAGACCGCCCATGAGTGTTAGTTGATCGGGGTCGTCGTTCACGAGTAGAACGGAATTGTCCTCGTGGCCGTTGGACTCTATCCCATGCACCAGCGCTTACCTCAAATTTCGGTGTTTTTGTTGGAATAATTGTCGGGCGAATAGATTAAGAATACCGGGTTGCGGCGATACCTTTGAACAAACAGGGTTTACGGTGTTTTTGAACCGGCGAAGTATATCACACGACGACAGACAATCTAGACGCGGATTGACGCGGATAAACGCAGATTATATGTCGGTAAACCGAACCGGGCTCATTTGAATCATAAGTCCGTATTCAATGCATCCACTAAGCGGAGTTTTGGGAATGAAAGACATGACTATTTTTAAACAGACACTTTTCCGACGAAACATGATTTCAAGCCTGCTTCTCGTGGTGTTTTCGTTTGCTTCGGCGAGCGCCCAGAGCTTTCAACCGTCATATGCCGACCTGGTGAACAGGGTTTCACCGGCCGTCGTCACCATCAGGTCAACCGAACGCGCCCGAGCAGCACAGCAGTTTCCCTTCATGGACGACCCGACGTTCCGTGAATTTTTCGGCGATCGCATGCCCCAGCAACGGCCGCCACGGCAAGTGCAGGGCGTCGGCTCCGGCGTCATCGTTAACTCGCAGGGCTACATCCTGACGAACCATCACGTCGTTGATGGTGCACTCGAAATCAAAGTTGAACTCACTGACAACCGCACTTTCACGGCCCGCCTGGTTGGCTCCGATCCGCCAAGCGACCTTGCCGTGTTGAAAATCGACGCGGGGGATTTACCGTCACTCCGGTTGGGCGACTCAGACAAGGTGCGCGTAGGCGACTTCGTGCTGGCAGTCGGTAACCCGCTCGGCATCGGCCAGACTGTGACCTCCGGTATCGTGAGTGCCAAAGGTCGCACCAGCGGCTTGAGCGACGGCAGTTTTGAAGACTTTCTTCAGACGGACGCCGCCATCAACCGCGGTAATTCCGGTGGTGCTCTCGTGAACACGAGCGGCGAGCTTATTGGTATCAACTCACAGATCCTGTCGCCCTCGGGCGGAAACATTGGTATCGGCTTCGCGATTCCGTCGAATATGGCGCGGGCCGTCATGGACCAGTTAATGAAGACTGGAAAAGTGCGGCGCGGAATGCTGGGCGTGACGATTCAGTCCGTCAACGCAGATTTGGCTTCCAGCCTGAGTCTGCCGGCAGCGCGTGGCGCTATTGTCACTTCCGTTCAGAACGGTGGCCCGGCGGCGAAAGCCGGCCTTCAGCGTGGTGACGTAATCACATCCATTAACAAGCAACCGGTTATCGATAGCAACAGCCTGCGCAACCTCGTCGCCAGTATGCAACCGGGATCGACCGTTGATGTGACGGCGCGGCGAAACGGGCGTGAGCAGAACTATCAGGTCGCACTTGCCGAGCTGCCAAACCAGGAGCGACCCGAAAGCGAGGAAGAGTCCAGCAGCACCGGGCCTACCGGAAACGAGAAGTATGGAATGGCGCTGCAACCGTTCATTCCTGGAAATGCCCAGCGCTACGGGCTCGAAACTGACGATCAGGGCTTGCTGGTTGGCCGGGTCGATCCCAATGGCAGTGCCGCCAACGCCGGCATTCGCCAGGGAGATTTGATTCAGGAAGTAAATAATCAACCAGTCCGGACAGTCGCGGAGTTTACGGCGGCGATGCAGCGTTCAGGCGCCAAGCCGGCACTCGTGCTGGTTAAGCGACGCAACAACGTGATCTATCTGACGTTGAAAGCAAACTCCTAAACCACGCCACAACCTGGCAACAAAAGGACACAAAGGTTCGTTTTGAGCCTTTGTGTTTTTTTATGCCCTAAGGTACGTTCCACCATTCGAATCAAGGAGGAACGTGTATGCGGGAGTTTGATCGCCGGCCGTGGGGGACCTATACGGTGCTCGAGGAAGATCGCGGTTTCAAAGTGAAACGAATCGAGGTCTTGCCTGGTAAGAGACTCAGTTATCAAAAACACTCGCAACGCGCAGAGCACTGGTTCGTCGTTGAAGGCACAGCCAAAGTGACACTCGACGACAAGGAGATTACGGTGCGAGCCGGGGAAGCGATCGATATCCCGATCGGCGCAGCTCATCGCGTCGAGAACCCGTCGGAGGAAAATTTAGTGTTTATCGAGGTGCAGCGAGGAACGTATCTCGGTGAAGACGATATCGAGCGGCTCCAGGATGACTACGGTCGTTAACCACGGATTACGCGGATAGGCGGATGGAAAATACAGCAACTCTCCCACAGGAAGAATCGCAGAGCCTCTGGTCTGCGGTGAAGGAGTCGATCCGCGGCTCGCATCGAGACTACACGAAAGGCCCAATCGGGCGCTCGATCCTTCTGCTCGCAATTCCCATGGTCCTCGAGATGATCATGGAGAGCGTCTTCGCTGTCGTCGACATCTTCTGGGTCTCGCATCTCGGAACAGACGCCGCCGCTACTGTTGGTCTCACCGAATCCCTCATGACTCTCGTTTACGCGCTGGCGATCGGCCTGAGCATCGGCGCGATGGCGATGATATCGCGTCGTATCGGCGAACAAAATCCGGATGGTGCTGCACGCGCCGCGGTGCAGGCAATCGCCCTCGCTCTGATAGTGTCGATCATCATTGGCGCAGTCGGCGCGCCGCTCGCGCCAAAACTCCTCGCACTAATGGGCGGCTCGCCGTGGGTGATCGAGCACGGATCAGCGTTCACGCGAGTGATGCTCGCTGGAAACGCCAGCGTCGTGCTGCTCTTCATGATCAACGCGATCTTTCGTGGCGCAGGTGATGCCGCGATCGCGATGCGCACGTTGTGGCTGGCGAACTGGATCAACATCGTGCTCGGCCCCTGTTTGATCTTCGGGCTCGGACCTTTTCCGAAGCTCGGCATCGTTGGCGCCGCCATCGCGACAACGATCGGCAGAGGCACCGGCGCGATCTTCGCAATCAGTAAACTCGTTCGTGAAGGTGGACGCTTTAATATTGAGCGCCGTCATCTTCGTATCGAGCCGTCGATCATCGGCCGTCTTCTCAGGCTGTCAGGGACGGGAACGTTCCAGGTCTTTATCGGCATGGCGAGCTGGATCGGCCTCGTACGGATCATCTCGAGTTTCGGTAGTGACGCCGTTGCCGGTTACACCTTTGGAATTCGAGTAATTCTTTTCGCCCTCCTGCCTTCATGGGGAATGGCGAACGCTGCGGCGACGATGGTTGGCCAGGCGCTGGGAGCCAAAAATCCGGAACGCGCCGAGCGAGCAGTGTGGAAGGCCGGCTTCTACAACATGATCTTCCTCGGCATCGTCGGGCTCTTATTCATCTTCTTCGCGCCGCAGATCATCTGGTTCTTTACGGATGATCCAAACGTTTCACAGTACGGCGTCGACTGCCTGCGGATCGTGGCGTATGGGTTTCTGTTTTACGCATACGGCATGGTAATCGGGCAGTCGTTCAACGGCGCCGGGGACACGTGGACACCGACAATCATCAATCTTTTCGTCTTCTGGCTGTGGGAGATTCCGCTCGCTTACGTGCTGAGCGTGAAGGCGGGAATGGGGCCGCGCGGCGTGTTCGTGGCGATGATGGTTGCGTTTTCGACGCTCGCCGTGGTCAGTGCCGCAGTGTTCCGTCTTGGCCGCTGGAAGAAAAAAGTCGTCTGAGTTCAGAGATTTAGTACATCAACTAAGTAGTAGTAAGTTCGAACAGTGCTGTCGGACTTTCCTACGGTTTTTGTAAAATTATTTACCCTCACCATATCTGTACGCTTCAATACTTTAAATCTTTGGAGATTTCGTCTGGCGGCATCTCTATTGCGTAAGTACAAACTGCCAGATAGAGCAGGGCACGTTAGAGTGCGGTGACTTGCCCACGCTTCGGACCGCCGACCAAGCTAAACACGTCACCGCACTCCTTCATTTAGCCAATAGCTCACGGTGATTCAGGGGAGCAAGGAGGAAACCTCATGGAGAAGAGGCTGAAGGGGAAAAAGGTGGCCATACTGGTGGCCGACGGGTTTGAACAGGTGGAGCTGACGGAGCCGAAGAAAGCGTTGGAAGAGGCTGGAGCGATAACAGAGATTGTTTCCCCCGCCGACAACGAAGTGCAGGGCTGGAACCACGACGAAAAAGGCGATTCATTTCCGGTTGATATGCCGTTGAGCCGGGCGCGTTCTGATGATTACGACGCATTGTTAATGCCGGGCGGCGTGAGAAATCCTGATCAGTTGAGAATGATGACGAGGGCCGTGGAGTTTGTTGACGGCTTCTTCGTAACCGGCAAACCGGTCGCTGCTATTTGTCATGCACCGTGGACGCTCATCGATGCGGAAATTGTAAAAGGCAAGACTATTACTTCGTGGCCGTCATTGAAGAAAGATCTAATCAATGCAGGTGCTCGTTGGGTTGATCGTGATGTAGTTGTAGATAACGGCTTGATAACTAGTCGGAAGCCTGCCGATATACCCGCGTTCAATAAGAAGATGATCGAGGAGTTTGCAGAGGGTCGACATTCGCGGCAGAGGGCCGCTTAGGAGATAGCCACAGAAGGTACAAGAGGCACAAAATATAAAACAGGAAGGGCAGCGTTCCTAGAGACACCTCCTTCAAAAAGCATAATTTGTGCCTCTTGTGCCTTCTGTGGCTACATTTTTTTCACGACCTGGCCCACTTTAACGACGCCAGCCTGAATCACCTTCGCGTTGATACCCCGGAGACAAAGCTCTCGTCCCACTGCTGAATTCACAAACTTCATCGCCTCAGCACCAAATCGAGCGACAAACTTATGGCAGCCCGTGTGTGGTAGTGGACTCACTTCGAGCACTGCGGATCCGACTTGTATTCGTGCTCCGGCGGGCAGGTTTTCTTTACTCAAATCCATGTCGATGTAGAGCTGGTCGCCCGCGAGTGGCCAACGTTCTTTGTCCTGGGCGACGAGTGCAGTCACGCGTGAGTTCATGATATTGATCTGCATCTCCGGATGCGCCGATCCGTCCGGCGTTTTGGAGCTGCCGCGCACGATCCAGTTGTCGCCAATCAGTCCTTTGAGCGGATCGAGCTCAGCCTCGTGCAAAATTTTTCGCTCGTCCACATTAGGACGGCACACGATCAACTGCAACACACCTTCATCCTTCGGCGCCTCGCGCAGGTGGTCCAACGCCGCTTCGAGCTCCTGCATCGTCAAATGTTTCACGCTTGTCTCCCCATTAACTCTATAGCCCAAAATCGGGACGCGATAATATATCCGAGTTTGGTTCCTGACGCTAAGAACGTGTAATCTTCCACGGCGGCTATCTTCAAACGCCGTAGGCGTTCGCTAATTTCAGCCCAGGATTGGGAGCGAAGCGACAATCCTGGGATACGAACAAAATTAATTCTTAAACCCTGAAGGGGTTCGCCAAACGCCAAACCCTTTCAGGGTTCAACCATTCATTTTATTAGTTGACCAGGGTTCTCGCTTCGCTCGAACCCTGGGCTGAAATAGCGAACGCCTTCGGCGTTTGCCAGAGCTTCGGTTTGCCAGAGCCTCGGCGTTGCCAAGCCTTTTGTGTTTTTTACCCATGCTTCCCCAAAGCTCTCAGCCCCATGACGCTTCTGACGAGCGCGATCGCCTGCGCCTGCTGCTGGATGTCAATAATGCCGTAGTCTCGAATCTGAGTTTGCGAGAGCTCCTGATCGTAGTTGCCGGCTGGTTGAAAAAATTTTTTCCACTCGACTTGGCCAGCATGGTGATCATGGACGAGGAGACCGGCCTGCTCAGGGTTCACGCACTCGATGCGCCTGCGCCGGGCGGAGTGCTGGCCGAAGGCACGTTGCTACCCCTCGAAGGCACGCCGCCCGGCATCGCCATCGCCACACGCAGCACAGTGCTACGTGAACGACTCAATTTCGAAGAGTTTTATTCCCCGATCATGCGCGAAGCTTACAAGGCTGGTTTGCGCAGCGGCTGTTCCGTCCCGTTGATCTGTCACGATCAGGTGCTCGGTACGATCAACGTCGGTAGCATGCGCGAGTGCGCGTTCACGCGAAGAGATGCCGAGCTGCTCGAACAGATCGCCGGACAAGTGGCCATTGCGGTCCAGAACGCGCTCAACTTCCAGCGCGCCGAGCGTGAGCGCGATCACAACAAGCTTCTTCTCGACGAGGTCGCCGCACTTAAAAACAAACTCCACAGCGAGAAGCTCTATCTCGAAGAGGAGATCCAAACCGAGTACAACTTCGAGGAGATCATCGGGCAAAGCAAGGCGCTCAAAAAGATCCTGCAACAAGTCGCTACAGTCGCGCCGACTGACTCTGCTGTGTTGCTCTGTGGTGAAACCGGAACCGGCAAAGAGCTGATCGCTCGCGCGATTCATAATCTGAGTGGACGTCGCGAACGCACGCTCGTCAAACTCAACTGTGCCGCGATACCGACGGGCCTGCTGGAGAGCGAATTGTTCGGACACGAGAAGGGCGCGTTTACGGGTGCGATTGCGCAACGAGTCGGTCGCTTCGAGCTCGCGAACAAGGGAACACTGTTGCTCGACGAGGTTGGTGAGATCCCGCTCGATTTGCAACCGAAGCTGTTGCGTGTGTTGCAGGAGCACGAGTTTGAGCGACTCGGCAGCTCGCGAACGATCAAGACTGATGCGCGGCTGATTGCGGCGACGAACGTTGACCTGCCGCAGATGGTTGCGGAAAAGAAGTTTCGCAGCGACCTGTTTTATCGACTCAACGTTTTTCCGATTACGATTCCGCCGTTGCGAGAGCGTGTCGATGATATTCCTTTGTTGATCGGTTACTTCGCACAGAAGCACTCGCGGCGCATGAATAAACGTATCGATAACGTTCCGAGGCAGACGGTCGAGGCGCTGTGTAACTATCCATGGCCGGGCAACGTGCGCGAGCTGGAAAACTTCATGGAGCGTTCGGTGATTTTATCGAGCGGCTCCGAGCTGCAGGCGCCGCTCGCCGAATTGAAAGTTACGGCCTCGGTTGCGGTTCCGGAAGTAATGTCGGGGCCGCGATCGATGGAGGACGTTGAGCGACGACATATCGCTGAGATTCTCGAACAGACGCGCGGCGTCATCGGCGGCAAGGGCGGCGCCGCGGAGATCCTTGGGCTCCCGACCTCGACCTTACGTAACCGCATGAAGAAGTTAGGACTGAAGTAACCGCGGATTTCCGCGGATTTCCGCAAAGTTCACAACTCTTAACAATATTTTACTTACCCTTGACACAGCCCGGTCTGACCGGGCGTATCCTCTGGCCCGCAATGAAGTCGAAAAGAGAAAGCAACGCTCGGTTCCGGCTGGTGCTCACGCTTGGACTCGCCGTAGTATTGCCGGCCTTTGCGCTCATCGTCGTTAACTTTCACCACGTCAAATCAATCCAGCGTGACAAAAAAGTCGAGGCATTGATTCATCGTGATTTCCAGTACCTCCTGACGATCTCGGCTAAGAAGATCGCAGGCAAGGCATATGCGATGACGGAAAAAGCGCGCAATGGGTTTCCTTCCGTGGATGACTCGGACGAGGAGAAACGAAGAAAGCTGGATCTGATCGTCGCGAACAATCCGTGGTTCACTCACGTGTTTCTCTACGATGCCAAAAAAGGGATGGTCCTTCAGCCGCAGCGCGCTCTGATGACGGAGAAAGAAGCGAGCGAGTCAAGCAAGGCGTACAGCACCTGGTTCAGCCTGGAAGGACCGTACCTGTGCGAACAGTTGCGCCGGAGACCAAAGCCGATCATGTGGATGCCCAGCGAGTCTGAAACGCCGAGCGAATCTGAGAGGCCCGCTGGTCTGGTTTATACAACGACGGCAATTTTTAGTTTCCCACCATTCGATCGCGATCGGCCCGTCTTAGGTGGCGTGGGCTTCGATCCAGACTACCTGAAGAAGACTTTCTTTCCCGAATCACTCAAAGAGCTGACTTCGCAAAGCTTCACTAATGATCCGGAACAACTCTATGTTCAGGCATTTCACGAGCTGATGCCGCAGGAAGCTATCGATCATCCCGATCAGAAGCTCGCAATGATGGTCTACCCGGCGGATTCTTTGAAATCAGAACCGGATCGACCGCTGGCGGTGTCCGACGGTTGGGGCAGTGGCAAACCGGAAGTTACTTTCAAGCTCGACGATCCGTTTCGTGGTCTTGCGCTCGGCATCAAGTTTCAGGGCACGACGGCGGCTGCCATCAGTCGTCGCTGGGTGTGGCAGAGTCTACTGATCCTTAGTGTGTTATCGGTTTTGATGATCGGTGGCTTGGTGTTGACGTATCGCAGCGTCCACAAGCAAGTGGCCCTCGCGCGTTTGAAGTCTGATTTCGTTTCCAATGTTTCGCACGAGTTGCGAACGCCTTTGGCGCTGATTCGACTCTACGCGGAGACACTCGAGCTCGGTCGCATCACGACGCAGGAGAAGAAGCACGAGTACTACAGCATCATTCGCAAAGAGAGCGAACGGCTCAGTGCCTTAATCAACAACATTCTCGACTTCTCGCGCATTGAAGCGGGCGCGAAAGAGTACGACTTCAGAGAGACTGACATCGCCGAGCTCGTGCGCAACACTTTGGATTCTTATCGCTACCAGATCGAGCAGCAGGGATTCGTGTTCGAGGAGCAGATCGATCCCGGCATTCCGTCGGTGAAAGTCGATCGTGAGGCAATCGCACGCGCGCTTGTAAATCTGGTCAACAATGCACTGAAATATTCCGACAACGAAAAATTCCTGGGTGTGAGGCTTTACCGGGAGCAGAGTGTGCTCAAACTCGAGGTGAGCGATCGCGGTATCGGCATTGAGCGGAACGAGCAGGCGCGCATTTTTGAGAAGTTTTATCGAACGTGCGATCCGCTCGTGCACAACACGAAAGGCAGCGGGCTCGGACTGTCGCTCGTCCGGCACATAACGCGAGCGCATGGTGGCGATGTTGAAGTCGAGAGCACACCCGGACGCGGCAGCAAGTTCACACTTTCGTTGCCGCTCGCCAATGAACCTTTATGAGTTCACAAAAAGCACAAAAGGCACAAAAATGAAAAGCAAGATCCTGATCGTTGAAGATGAACCGGCGATGGTGGCGGGCTTGCGCGATAACTTCGAGTACGAAGGTTACGAAGTGATCAGCGCGGAAGACGGTGTCAGCGGCCTCGAAAAAGCATTGTCTGACAATCCCGACCTCGTTGTGCTCGACGTGATGATGCCGCGCATGAGCGGCCTCGACGTTTGCAAACAGTTGAAAGCGAAACGCCCGTCTGTGCCGATCATCATGTTGACCGCGCGGGGCCAGGAGATCGACAAAGTTGTCGGTCTTGAGTTAGGCGCGGACGATTACGTCACGAAGCCGTTTTCAGTGCGTGAGCTGATGGCCCGTGTGAAAGCAGTACTGCGGCGAGTCGCCTCACCAACACCGGTGCCTGAGGTCTACAAGTTCAGCGATATCGAAGTAAATATTCGCAGCAACGAAGTGCGGCGAAATGGAAATATCGTCGATCTCTCCGCGAAAGAGTTTGCGCTGCTCGCTTACTTCATCGCGCATCCGGTGGAAACATTGAGTCGCGACCGACTGCTCGATGCAGTTTGGGGATATGAAAATTATCCAACCACTCGTACGGTCGATACGCACATCGTGCATCTAAGACAAAAGCTCGAACCAAATCCTGAAGAACCACGTTTCATACTTACCGTTCATGGTAGTGGCTATAAGTTTGTCGGATGAGGTCTCGTTATGACTCTCCCAGCAGTCGACGTCAGCACTTCCCCAACTACAATTGCGTCTCCGCCTAGCGAGCTGCAACAGAGGCTCGAGACGTTACAGCGAGATCACGCGGAGCTGAACACTGCGATCTTCGAAGCAGCGCAGGTCCATCGTCGCTTGTGTGCTCCAAGCCTGCTGCGACGCGGCGGGTTCGATGTTGCGACTGAGATCTTTGCCGTGCGTCACCTGCCAGGCGATTTCGTCAGTGTCGAAGAGACGCGGGATGGTCTCGTGCTGGCGCTCGGCGATATTGGCGGCAAGGGACTCGCGGCAGGAATGTGGGTCACTCACCTGATCGGTTTATTGC
>DATHTI010000141.1:0-4947 GCA_035463335.1 Pyrinomonadaceae bacterium
TAAGGGATCGACCTTGGTTGCGCGACGGGCCGGGATGTAACAGGCCAGCAACGCCACCGCGACAAGTACCAGCGGCACGGTTGCAAACGTCAACGGATCCGCCGCCGTCACCCCAAACAACATCGAGCTCATCAGACGTGTGAGCGCAAACGACGCGCCCAATCCAATCACCACACCTGCAAGCGTCAATCCCATCCCCTTCTTCAACACGAGAAACAGAATATTCCGCGGCGTCGCACCGAGCGCTTGTCGCACGCCGATCTCGTTCGTGTGTTGCGTCACGAAGTACGCCAGCACACCGTAAATACCGAGCGATGCAAGCAACAACGCGAGCCCCGCAAATCCGGCGAGCATGATCATTCCCATGCGTCGCTCCGCTGCCTCGGTGCCGAGCACTTCCGCCATCGTGGCCACATTCGAAACCGGCTGATCCGGATCGACCTCACGAATGATCTGTCGCACCGGGCCAACAAGGCTCGACGTATCGCCAGTCGTGCGAATCGCGAGATCGCGTGGTATGTATCCGGGCCAGTCAGTGATCTGCGAATAAGGAAAATACATCTCAGCCTTGACCGGCTCGTCGATTCCCATCTGACGAATGTCGGCGACGATTCCGACGATCTCTTTCCACTGTTTTCCCGGCTCATCAGGGTCGCCAATCTTGAGCCGACGGCCGAGCGCGTTCTCCCCGGGCCAATACTGTCGCGCCATCGTTTCGTTGATGATCACGACCGGAAGAGACTGCGCGTTATCACTACTCTCGAAGTAACGCCCCTGGCGCAACGGAATGCTCATCGCCTTGTGGTAGCTCGCACTGACCTGCCGGTGATTGGCGTCGTAAGCCATGCCCGGAACCGGCGCTTTGAGCCCTTCGGGATAAAACCCACTGGTGCCGCCCTTCCACGCCAGCGGTATAGACGTGCTGTAACCCGCCGCCACCACGCCGGGCAGGTGCTCGATACGCTGCAGCACCTGCTGGTAATAGCTGTCACGTCGCTGCGCTTCTTTGTATTTTTCGTACGGCAGGATCGTGCGCATCGTCAGTATCTTTTCCGGCTCGAGCACTGAATACTGCCGGAAAAGCTGAAACAGCGTTTGAATGAGAAGACCCGCACCGACGAGCAACACGATCGACAACGCGACCTCAAACACGATCAGCGAGCTGCGCAAACGCCCGGTCGACGTGACGCGCCCACTGCCCTGCTTCAAAGCATCGTTCAAGTCGAACTTTGCAGACTGAAGCGCGGGCACGAGCCCGAAGATGATTCCGGTGATGATTGAAATCGCGATCGTGAAGACGAGTATGCGCACGTCGAGATTAAGACTCGCCGCGATCGCCATCTCTTCGGGAATGAGTCCCTGTAAGAAACTAAAACTTGCGTAGGCCAGTAACGATCCGAGCACGCCAGCCGCAACGGCGAGTAATAAGCTCTCAGTCAACAATTGCCGGATAACGCGAGTACGTCCGGCGCCCAACGCCATGCGCAATGCGATCTCTTTGCGACGACCAACAGCACGCGCCAAAAGCAGTCCCGCCACATTCGCACACGCGATCAGAAGCACAAACGCAACCGCCACCAGCAAAACGATCAACGAGCCGCGCGCATCACCCACAAACTCATCACGCACCGGCATCACGACGACGCCGATCTTCCCTTCCATCGTCTCCGCTGGATGGTCCACTGAAATCCTGCGCATGACGGCATTCATGTCAGCCTGCGCCTGCGACACCGATACGCCCGGCTTCAAACGCGCCACCACCGTCAGATAATGGCCACCGCGAACGGCCCAATCCTCCTGACTGAGAGCGATCGGAACCCACACGCGCACGTCCTTCGCAAAGAACTGAAAACTCGCGGGCATCACACCGACAACCGTATGCTTCTCGCCATTCAACAGGATCTCGCGATTGAGGATGTTGCGATCGGCGCCGTAGCGACTCTGCCAGAGACCGTAGCTGAGCACGACTGCTTTGTTCGCGCCGGGTCGATCCTCTTCAGGCACGAAACTGCGGCCGAGCAGTGGCTGCACGCCGAGCAGGGGAAAGAAGTTTGCAGTGACTGCGTATGATGAGACGCGTTCAGGCTCACCATCGCCAGTGAGATTGAAGCTGGTTTCATGACTCGCGGCCATGTCTACAAACGACTGGTTCTGAGCTTTCCAGTCGACGTAGTTTGCCGGAGCGGGTGTGTTGTGCGGGAAGCCCGCGAAGGTCAGGTCTTCCCAAACGATCACGAGCTCTTCCGGTTTTTGGAACGGGAGGGGCCGCAACAAAACCGCATTAACAACACTGAAGATCGCTGTATTCGCGCCGATGCCGAGCGCAAGCGTGATGAGAGCAATAACCGTAAACCCCGGCCTTTTTAAAAGGCCACGAATCCCGTAGCGTATGTCCTTGATTAATGTTTCCATATAAGTTCTAACACCGCGGGAACGGTAAATGTAACCACGGATTAGACGGATTACTTCAATGCTTCCAATGGATCGATCTTCGTGGCTCTTCGCGCGGGAACAAGACACGCGACGAAAACAACTGCCGCGAGGATCAACGCGACACCAACAAACGTCACCACATCGATGGGCTTCACCCCGAACAGCAACGTAGTGAGATACCGCGTCAACGCAACGGCACCTACAACACCGATCACGATTCCAATCGCGGCCAGCGTCATCCCACGACTCAACACTAGCTTCAGCACGTCAGCGAGTTGCGCGCCGAGCGCCATGCGCACACCAATCTCGTGCGTGCGCTGCGTCACGTAGTAAGAAGTGACACCGTAGATCCCGAGCATCGCCAGCAACATCGCCACACCAGCAAAACCACTCAACAACAACATCGGCACTCTCCGCGATGACGCTGATGCAGAGACGATTTCGCTCATCGTGTTCAAGTTGTAAGTCGGCACCGCCTTGTCGACCGATCGAATCGCTTCGCGCACTGAACCCGCGAGCGCCGTCGGCTCACCGTCCGTTCGCACGACGAGAAATAAGCTGCCCCACGTCGGATCCTGCGCGTAAGGTATGTACATCTGGTTGCCCGCTTCTTTATCGAGTGTCGTCTTCGTATCGCCAACCACGCCGACGACTTCGCGCGGAAACTTCTCGTCACGCCAGACCGTGAAGCGATGTCCAACCGCGTTCTCACCGGGCCACAAGCGTCGCGCGAGCGTCTCGTTGATGATCACGACTTTCGAGCTTTCCAAAGTGTCCTGGTCCGTGAAAGTGCGACCAGCCTTTAACGGAATCTGAAGCGCCTGGAAGTAATCAGGTGTGACCGGAAGATTCTGTGCATTTATCTGCTCCTGATGCGTCAGCTCGCGGCCTTCGGGAACCACGCCACGCCACACTTCATACGTGCCCTCACCGAACGGCAGGCTGTAGATGGCGGCTGCCGACTTCACACCCGGCGTCGCCTTCACCTGATCGACAAGCTGCTTGTAGATCTGCGCGCGCGGCTCGCCCGACCTGTACTTGCCGGGCGGCAAACTCAAACGCATCGTCAGCACGTTGTCAGGATTGAAACCGGGATCGATCTCTCGCAGGTGCAGGAAGCTCTTGATCATCAGACCTGCGCCTGCAAGCAGTATGAACGAGAGCGCGATCTCGGAAACGATGAACAGGCTGCCCGCGCGATTGCGTCCGCCGTACTGCGATCCACGCTGGCCGCTGTCTTTGAGTGTTTCATTCACATTCGGCCGCGACGTTTGCAACGCGGGGAATAGTCCAAACAAAAGGCCCGCGATCACTGCCACTGCGAGCGTGACACTAAACACGCGCCAGTCGATTCCGATCTCCTCAACGCGTGGCGTGTTGGGCGGATTGATCGCGATCAGCAATCTGACTAACCCGAAACTGAGAGTGAAACCGACTACACCACTGATGATCGAAAGCAACATGCTTTCAGTTAGTAGCTGTCGCACAATCCGCATGCGACTCGCGCCGAGCGCCGTTCGCACGGCGATCTCTTTTTGACGAAAGATCGCGCGCGCCAGCAGGAGATTGGCAACGTTCGCACACGCGATCAGGAGGACGAACGCGACCGCGCCCAGCAAGATCAACAACGAAGTTCTGAGATCTCCGACGAAGCTCTCACGCATCTCGACGAGCCGTACGGACCAGCCGCCGTTCGTATCGCTATAGCTCTGCGAGAGACGCTGGTTGATCGTGTCCATTTCAGTCTGCGCCTGCGCCAGCGCGACGCCAGGTTTGAGACGCGTCACCACGGAGATGAAGCGGTTATCACGTGGCTGGCTCGCGTCAGTTAAAGGAAACGCGGTCCATGCTTCTGAGTCTGCCGGATAATCAAATCCCGCGGGCATGACGCCGGCGATCGTTGCGGCTCTTCCGTTGAGCATGAGTTTGCTGTTCACGACACTCGTCTGGCCACCGAAGCGCCGTTGCCACAACGCGTGGCTGATCACGACCACAGGCTCGGCGCCCTGCTGGAAGTCGCCGGGTTGAAAAGTGCGACCGTGAACCGGATTGGTTTTGAAGAGTGGAAAGAACTCCGGCGAGACGCCAGTGCCACGCACGCGCTCAGTCTCATCGCCGATCGACAAGAAGAGGCCGCCGGTAATAAAACCCGCGATCTGTTCGAACGACTGGCTCTGCTTTTGCCAGTCGACGATGTCAGGCATCGACATGTTGCTCCGCGGGATTCCCTGTCGCGGGTTGACGCCGTAGAACATGACGATTCGCTCCGGCTCCGGGAACTGCAACGGTCGCAGCAAAACCGAATTCACGACCGTGAACATCGCCGTCGTCGCACCAATGCCGAGCGCAAGCGTCGCGATCGCAATCACCAGAAACCCCGGCCGCTTCACAAAACTCCTCACGGCAAAGCGCACGTCTTTAATGAGTGTTTCCATTTTTGTGCCTCACAGGAGCGACTGTAGGGGCGGCCCGACCGGGCCCCCCCCAGGTTGCACATATTTTTTAGCGGCGGGG
>DATHTI010000142.1:0-6197 GCA_035463335.1 Pyrinomonadaceae bacterium
ACACAAGCAGGGTACCTTGTTTGTTTTTGCGATCGACGCGTCGGGCAGTATGGCCGCGAACCGCATCGCGCGCGCGAAGAGCACGATTCTCAAGTTGCTCAGGAAGTCGTACCTGAATCGCGACAGCGTGGCGATTGTTTCGTTTCACGGCACGAACGCGAATGTCGATTTACCTCCGTCGCGCAGCATTCTGCGTGCCCGGCGCGTGCTCGACTCGTTGCGCATGGGTGGCAGCACGCCGCTCGGTTTAGGACTCGTGACGACAATCGAATTGCTTGAGCTCGTGAAGCACAAGTTTGGCGAAAACGTGGTGCTGCTGTTTACCGATGGTCGTTCAAATGTACCGCTGAGACGTGGTGGTTTGAACCTGCGAGCGTTCCGGCAAGTGAAGATCGAATCGGAGCTGAGAGAGTTGACTGTCGCACTGAGCCGCACCAAAGCGCGCGTCGTGGTTGTCGACACGCAAAGGGAATTCGAATCCAGCGAAGAGACGCGGCGCCTCGCCGGAATTCTGCGCGCGGGGTTTGTAAAAATCGCTCCTGCCAATCCGTAAAATCGACGTGGCCGAAAACATGTCCAAAGACGAGCGCGACGCGAAAGTATTCGCGCTTTACGAGCAACTCGTTGAGATAGAGCAGCGGTTGATACCGACGGGTCTGCACGTCTTTGGCCGCCCCTCATCGGCAGGTGAAAAAACAGATCTGCTGAAGATGATTGCGTCGTTCGATCGTCCCGAAGCAGGCGCACGCGCAATACCCGAAGCGCTGCTCGACGACGCGGTGCGTGAGTTTCTGGAGAATGGCGTCGATGCAGCCGTGAGCTTTCTGGAGCAGAAAGGCTTGAGCGCTGAAGCAACACGTCCCGTGTTCGCGCTGCTCGAGACAGTCACGACAAAACTTCAGACAAACAACGAAATTGATTCGCTCGTTCGTGCTTTGCGTGGCGAGTTTATCGAGCCTGGTCCAGGCGCGGATATCATTCAAAATCCCGACATCCTTCCGACTGGCAGAAATACACACGCCATTAATCCCTATGGGGTTCCGTCTGCCGCAGCATTTGCGCGCAGTGAGGCCGTAGCAAACAGCCTGCTCGCCCGTTACAAAAACGAGAATGGGCGTTATCCGCAAGCGATGGCCCTCGTCCTGTGGGGACTCGACAACATCAAGACGCAGGGTGAAGGCGTGGCCCAGGCGCTCTGGCTGCTCGGCACTCGACCAGTACGCGACGCACTGAATAGGACCACGAGCGTCGAAGCGATTCCGCTGTCTGAGCTCGGCCGGCCGCGCATCGACGTCGTGATGACAGTTTCGGGTATCTTTCGCGATCTGTTTAGCCCGACTGTTCAACTGCTCGATAAGGCTGTGCGCCTCGTGGCCCAACTCGATGAGCCTCTCGATCTCAACTACGTCCGCAAACATGTCGTGGAGCAGGTGGAAGAAACGCGTTGCGATATTGATGATGCGGCTGTGCGTGTGTTTTCGAATGCGCCGGGAAACTACGGCACAAACGTGAACTTCATGGTGATGGATTCACAGTGGGAACGTGAGGAGACGCTCGGCGATCTATTCGTGACGCGCAAGTGTTTTGCGTACGGCCGCGATTCAAGAGGACGCGGATTTGAGGGCCGTGAAGCGCGCTTCGCGATGGACCGTGCGCTCTCACGTGTTGAAGCGACTTATCAAAACATCGACACGTTCGAGATTGGTCTAACCGACGTAGACCACTATTTTGAATATCTCGGTGGTGTGTCGAAGGCGGTGGAGAAGCGCGCAAAGGCGCGACCGGCGATCTATTTGTCTGACAGTTTGTCGCGTGAGGTAAAGATTCGTTCCCTCGAAGAGACGGTGCGTTTGGAGACGCGGGCCAAGACGCTCAACCCGAAGTGGTATGAAGGCATGTTGAAGCATGGGTTTCGAGGTGTGGCGGAGATCGAGAACCATGTGTCGAATACGTTTGGTTGGAGTGCGACGGCGGATGCCGTTGATGATTGGGTCTACACGGAAGTCGCGAACACGTTTCTGTTTGATGAGCAGATGCTCGAGCGTTTGCGAGATTTGAATCCACACTCGGCGCACTCGCTTGCGCAGAGATTGCTGGAGGCGAACGGGAGGGGATACTGGGAAGTTGATGAGAGCGTGATCGATCGGCTGCGAGAGATCAACAACAGTTTGGAAGACCAGCTCGAAGGGGTTATTTAACCGCGGATTAAACGGATTTGAAAATCACGATTTTATATGTTGGTTCGAGTTTACTGGCGCCGCTGAAATCTGCGGAGCGCGAGATTAATCGTGCACACAAACTCGAGCTGCGCGTGGCGGCGCACAACTTTGGTTCGCCGCTGAGCGACTCCGAGTGGGATGAGGTTGAAGAGGATCTGAAGCAATCGAATATCGTTTTCGTCATTCATGTGATGGATGGTGAGAATGCGACGCGGCTTGTTTCGGCACTGGATAAAATCAGGAACGATGCTGTCGTCGTCATCAATTGCATGCCGGAGCTGATGCGCCGGACGCGCATGGGTCGCCTCGACATCGCGACGCTGGGCAATAAACAAAATGGTAAGGGCGGAAAGTTGTTGCGCTCGGTCGGCTCGTGGGTCGGTAACCAGGCGCGCCGCGGCAAGTCAAAGGACAAACGCAGTCATACGCAGTATCTGAAGCTCGTCGATCGCCTGCCGGGGATTTTGAAGTTTGTGCCGACCGCCGGCGCTTTAACCGACGCGAAGCATTACCTGTATCTCTTCTGTTATTTCCTGCAGCCGACGCCAGCGAACATTCAGTCGATGTTGCTGTACGCGCTCGTGCATTACGCTCGTGATGAGCGCTTGAAGAAGATTCGCGTCCCGAAGCCCGAGCAGATGCCGTCAGTCGCCATCTATCACCCAGATGCGCCGGCGCTGTTTCAAACGTTCAATGAATACCGCAGGTGGTATCGCAAGCCGCTCGATCCCGGCTCAACGATCGGCCTGCTGCTGATGCGCCCGCAGGTGATCAGCAAAACGACGAAACATTACGACGCGCTCATCAACGCTATTGAAGCAGAAGGTCTAGGCGTGGTCCCCGCGATCGCGACACTTATGGACAATCGCGAAGCCGTCTCGAATTTTTTTGTCGCGAGCGGGGATCCGAAAGCGCGCGTTTCCCAAATCGTTTCGTTAACGGGTTTCAGTTTTGTCGGCGGGCCCGCGATGAACGACAGCGCTGCCGCGTCGGAATTTTTACGCAAGCTGAATATTCCGTATCGCTCGGCCGTGAGTCTCGACACGCAAACGATCGAAGCGTGGTCGGATTCGCAAACCGGCCTGAATCCGGTCCAGGCAGGCATGCAGATCGCGATTCCCGAGATCGACGGCGCTACAGAGCCGTTCATCTACGGCGGCATTCCCACGCGCGGTCAGGAGCCGGTTGCGCTCGAAGATCGGTGTCAACGATTAGCGCGACGCTTGAAGCGCTGGAACACATTGCAAACAGCGCCTCGCAAAGACGTGAAGCTCGCCATCGTGCTGTTCTGCTTCCCAGCCAACAAGGGAAACATCGGGACTGCTGCTGATCTCGATGTCTTTCCGGGCGTATTCGACGTGCTCAAGCGATTAGATTCCGAAGGTTATCGCGTCGAGCTTCCCGAATCAGCGGACGATCTGCGCGACAAATTGCTCGACAACGTCTCGTACCGCATGAACGTTCAGGAGTATCGACGGCTGTGTCCGTACGTGAGGGAAGTCGAGCGTGACTGGGGCACAGCGCCGGGCGTGATTAATACATTCGGTGGGGAGTTACAAATCCACGGCTTGCAATTAGGGAACGTTTTTATTGGAGTGCAGCCGACGTTTGGGTTTGAAGGTGATCCGATGCGGCTGATGATGGCGCGCGGTGGCTCGCCACATCACGGCTTCATGGCCTTTTATACGTTCATCTCGAAAATCTTCAAAGCCGATGGCGTGATTCACTTCGGCACTCATGGCGCGCTCGAGTTTATGCCAGGCAAGCAGATCGGAATGTCAGGCGAGTGCTGGCCGGATCGTTTGATCGACGAGCTGCCGAACTTCTACATCTACAGTGTGAACAATCCCTCCGAAGGATCGATCGCTAAGCGCCGCTCGTACGCCGAGCTAATCTCGTATCTCACACCGCCAATCGAAAATGCGGGATTGTATAAAGAGCTGGCTGGATTGAAGGATCTTGTGATGGCGTATCGCCAGTCAACGAACGAAGCCGAACGGGATCGGCTATATCAATCCATTGAAGCGCTCCAGCAGCAAACTCATTTTTAACCACAGATAACGCGGATAAAATCCTGCCGATTTACGCGGTGGATGAATCTCTCGACACCATCAATCGCGATCACGGGAATGTCGTACTTATATTTCCTGAGCAGCTCCTCATCAGATTCGATGGTTACTTCTTCGAGCGTGAACCGATTGCTACAACTCGCGCTCATGATCACGGCCTTCGCCTCATCACAGAGATGACAGCCGGGACGCGAATAAATGATCACATGAGGCTTAGACATCGATACTTCTTGCCAGAAGTTCAGGAAATTATGTATAAATAACGCCGCCGACCATATTATATTTTGTTTTGTTAGGTGCGGCGCTCTTCATGTTTAAGCTAATAATTCGTTTTACTGCGCAGAGAGGAATCCCTGTAGGTGAAGTTGTATAAGTAGCCCTCTGTTAGTAAAGTCGAAGTGTACCCGCGGAAGTTCGCACACCTGGCAATTCGGAATTGATTCGACGGAGGTCTGGACTTGGATAGTCAAGCCGATCAATTGTCCGCCCCCAGTGTAAGTGGCGTAAGTGCGGCACCACCGCGCGCCGCTGCGGCGCCGGCCAAACCCGCGGCACCTGCTGCCGCGTTGGAAACAAGCTCCGATCCCCCCGTGAACAAGATGCGCCGCCGCATCGTGTGGGCCACTGTCGTTGGCGCACTCACAACGTTCTTCCTGATGTTCGTGCGGTTCTTCCTGCCGCGCTCGATTCTCGAGCCGTCGCCTCTCTTCAGAATCGGTTCGCCAGCCGATTACGCGCTTGGCGTCGATACCAAGTGGCAGCAGCAGTATCGCATCTGGGTCACGCGCACTTCGGATCGCTTGTTCGTCATTTACGCGGTCTGTACGCACCTCGGTTGCACGCCTGACTGGAAAGCAAGCGAAAACAAGTTCAAGTGTCCATGCCACGGCAGTGGTTACGACAGTGAGGGAATCAACTTCGAAGGCCCTGCGCCGCGACCGATGGACCGCGCCAAAGTAGAGCTCGATGCGGAAGGCCAGATCGTGGTCGATATCGGTACGCTCTACAAATGGCCCAAGGGCGAGCCAACTGAGTTTGACGAAACGGGAGCATACATCAGGGTGTAAAACGGATGGATACTGATCCCAAAGAGACAAAACAACTGACGAGTGGCGAAGAAGGCAAGCAAACACTGCTCGAACGAGTGAAGCAGGGCGGCGGCGCGCTGAAAGAACGCGCGATCGAAGAAGCTAAAGAGTACAAAGATCCGCAGGATACGCAGCTCTGGAAGTCGATCTTCCGCGTCTCGCACGATCGCTCCGACCCGCGCAACCGTTCCCTCGCGATTCTTTCAAACGTCTTCCTGCACTTGCATCCGGCGAAGATCAACCGCGACGCTGTGCGTTACCCGTTCACGTGGGGAATGGGTGGAATCACGTTCTACCTGTTCATCGTGCTGACCTTCACCGGCGTGTTGTTGATGTTTTACTACCACCCGACAAAAGCCGACGCGTTTCGCGACATTCTTTATCTCGAGCACGACGTGCCGTTCGGCAAACTGCTCCGCAACATGCACCGCTGGGCCGCGCACCTGATGGTTATCACGACCTGGCTCCACATGTTTCGTGTGGTGCTGACCGGCTCATACAAAAAGCCGCGCGAGTTTAACTGGTGCGTTGGTGTTGTGGTGCTCGTGCTGACGCTCCTGCTGTCGTTCACCGGATATCTACTGCCTGACGATCAGCTCGGTTTTTGGGCGGTGACAGTGGGAACAAACATGGCGCGGGCGACGCCGATGCTGGGTCACGACGGACCGTTCGGCCCACAACTCGGAATGACCGCGTACAACGACGTCCGTTTCGGATTGCTCGGCGGCTCGATCGTCGATGCGAATGCGTTGTTGCGTTCATACATCTGGCACTGTATCGGCATTCCTTTGGTTGCATCGATCTTCATGGCCGTACACTTC
>DATHTI010000143.1:0-18413 GCA_035463335.1 Pyrinomonadaceae bacterium
TGCAGGTAGTAAGGAATGAACTTGTTGAAGCCTTCGTAACCATGGTCAACCAGGTCGAAGTGGACCACGCCGTGCGCGCTCATTGCCTTCTTCCTCATCACTTCGAGTGTCTCGAGATGTTGTTGAAGTATCGGCTGGAAACGACGTTGCACTTCCGCGCTCGTCGCCACTTCCTCGAGCGATTGCGTCGTCAGCTCGCGAATGATGCGCTCGATGAATGCATCGTCAGGATCGGCTTCGATCACCTGCATCAGTTGCAACGCGGGCTCTTTCAGCTCGACGCACTGCGCCGGGGATTCGTAAAGCGCGCCATCGATGATGTGCGCCCAGTGGACCAGCGACTTGATCGGCTCAGGGTTGAAGCCGAAACGCTCGTGCGCAACGTCGGCGATGAACTCCGTACACGATTTCCGCGTTGGATCGAGAAACTTTTGTCCTGATTTGTCGGCGCGAAAGTGTGCTTCGTCTTCCGGCGTCAGGAATGCCGACTCGTGATGATCGAACCACCAGGTCAGTTTCTCTGACGCTGCGTATTTGAAATCGACGATGGCATTCTCGTCTGAATCAAACATGGCCAGGTCAAACAAATTGCCTGGCCGGTGGAGTAATCCGGTGTAGTTGACTTCGGCTTCAGGATGGATGCGTTCTTTGTAGAAGCGCGTGAACGTCGCCGCCGAGGCGACACCGTCAAAGCAGTGACCGTGATAAAGGAGTCGCAGTTTCATCCGTGAAATCTGTGGCTCAAGGCTTACACGGCTGGATCACAGCGGCTGAGGTAGCGCTGACTTTCGATGCGATGAACTTGTCAACTTCGTCTTCGATCAACTCGCCGTTAACAACCCACGCCTTTTCCGTCAGCACGTCGCCAGTGGGATTGAGCTTCGCGGGTTCGAGAAAGATGTTCCACGGCGAGCCCCAGTTGCGCTTGTCGCCGGTGAGTTGCCGGTACGCGTAATGCGCGGTCTTCTGTTTGTCTTCCCTCGATTCTGACTCGGTCACGACGGGATATGGTGGTCCATCCTTGCCGAAATAGCTGCGCACCTCGTCTTTCATCGCGTATTCGCTCACGCCAATCACCTGAAACCCCTGCGCCTTGTACTTCTCGTACAACTTCGCAGCGACGGGCGCTTCGTAGCGCCAGTTTCCGCACCACGGCGCAAAATAGACGATCATCACGAGCTTCTTCCCCGCCATCAGCGCCCGCAAGTCTTCATTCTTATCGGCAGTCAGACTTGGCAGCGTCCAGTTTTTATAGTTCACCGTCTGCTCGGTCAGCGGCGAATACTCGTGGCCCGCCTGCGCACGCGCAACCGAAGGCGCAATCGCGAGTGCAAGAATAAAGAGGACGAATGAGAGTTTCTTCATGGTACTACTCCATCGAGCTGCTTACGTTTAATTCGCGGCGCTTGCGGTTGCAGGCGTTTCAGCCAGCAGCGGCTTGACCGCAGCTTCCCACGCGGCTTTGTCCTGGGCGCCGATGATCTTCCTGCGAATGCGGCCCTGGCGGTCGATCAGATATGTCGTCGGCAATACTGACTGCTGGAATTTTACCTTGACGTCACTGCCGCCCAGCAAGACTTCGTATTCAAACTTCGCGACTTCCTGCTGGTATGCGTTTATACCGTCAGCACTGTCGTCGGTCGACGCGCCGACAATTTTCAGTCCCTGTGCTTGCAGCTCATTCTGTAACGAGTTCAAGGCTGGGATCTCTTCGCGACACGGAATGCAGTAAGTGGCCCAGAAGTTCAGAAGGACGACCTGGCCCTGAAGCTCTTTGAGTCGAAACGGCTGGCCGGCGAGTGTTTGAAACTCGACATCGGGCGCCATTTCGAAGTTTGTGTTTTGCGCGGTCTTTGCAGGCTCTTCGACCGGAGTGACAGGCTTGAACCAGCGGCTCAGCAAATTCTCCGCGTTCGGAATCAAGGCTGTTAACTTCGAACTGGCCAATAACGTCGATTGACCACTCATCACCAGCAAACCAACAAGGATCAGGACGACACCCGACACCACCTCAACCTTGTGCAAGTGACGGCGGAAGTTTTTGTAGAAACTCAAAAATTTATTGATGCCGAGGCCAGTGAGAAGAAAGGGCACTGCAAGGCCCGCGGAATAAAACGCTGACAGTACGAGGCCGCTGCGCCAGCCGCCGCTTGTCGCAGCGAGACCGATGATGCCGCCGAGGATTGGACCAATACACGGCGTCCAACCCGCCGCGAACGCAATACCCAGTGCCGCAGAGCCAAGCACGCCGCGTGGCTTGTCGCTCGAAAAGAAACGTGTGTCTTTGTAGAGCGCGCCGATTTTCAGCAGACCGATCAGTTGCAATCCAAACGCGATAATGACGATGCCGCCGATTATTCGTACCCATGGATTGCTCGTGATCGCGGCGCCGACGAGGCCCGCAGTGGTGCCGAGTATAAGAAAGATGACTGACAGTCCGGCATTGAACGCGAGCGAGTTGATGATTACTGCACGACGACTACTCACGCCTTCTTTAAGATTATCGATACTCACACCCGACATCAGCGAGATATAGCCGGGCACGAGCGGTAAAACACACGGCGAGAGAAACGAGAGTATTCCCGCCGCAAATGAAATCGTTATATTGAGTAAATTAATTCCCTGGTCCATTTCTTTTAACCACAAAAAGACAAAAAGCACAAAATATTTTCTGTGAGTTGGCGCACGTTATTTCTCTTCGACTAATTTCTTGATCAGCTCACCCAGCCGCGCTATCTCATCTTCACTCGCGCCGAGCGAGATATAACGCACCACACCCTTGCGATCGATCAAAAACGACGTCGGGATCGAAAACACACCGTAGTTAAATTCATTTTTGTCCCCATCTTCAACGAGGAACCCATACGGCAGCTTATTCCGCGTTCTGAAGTCGCGCAAATAGACTAGCTCTTCGTCCGGCTTCAATTGCTTTCCGCCGCCGTGCCCATAGTACTTGGTCACGCCCAGGATCACGAGCCCCTTGCTCTTGTACGCGTCATGCCAGCGCGACAAATTCGGGAGCGTATAACGGCACGGACCACACCACGGCGCCCAGAAGTCGAGCAACACAACCTGCCCGCGAAAGTCAGTCAACTTCTTCGGCTGCTGCTCGATCCACTCGCCGGTTACAAGCTCCGGCAACACGGCATTCGACGAAACCAGACTATCGTCAAAAAGATCTTCGACATTCAATTCGGGATCGAGACGCGCGACCCGCACAGTTGCATCTCTGTAAAGCGTAGCCGAAGGCAACTGGATCGCCAGCCGCCGCAAGTCTTTCAATACAGCGACTGCGGCGTCTTTCTGATTCGTCTTCAAATACGAGTCTGCCAAAAGCACAGTCGACTTCAACAACATCTCATCGCGCCGGGACACTTCGCCCTTATTCGTCTCGATAAACTTCTTTGACGCCGCGAGCATTTGCTTCGCGTGCGTAGTCATCGCTGCGTAGTCTTTCGCACGCAAATACGCGTCAGTGATCAGAAGCTCCATGCGATAAAGGTCGTCTGCACTTTGTGGTTGATGACGCACGTATGCTTCGACTGCTGCCGTCGCTTCGCCCACGAGATTCTTCTTGATCGCGTAGAGCACGACGACGTTACGAGCAGCCTGCGGCTTTTGACCATCCGGATCGTCTTTGAGCAACAGACGCATCGCCGCGAGTGCGCCGTCAGCATCAGCGGCAAGATGATGAAGCATGCCGAGATAGTAAAGGTCGTCGCCCTTTAACGATTCGCGCGCTTGCAGTATGGCAGCGTTTCGAACGGCGAGATCTTTCTGCTCTTTCTTCGTCTGTGCTTCGATTTTTGGATCGTATGGAAGTTTTTGTTTGTTGAATTCCTGGAAGCGCCGTCCGAGATATCCGTTGGCTTCTTCAAATAATTCCTGGGCCGGACGCTTGTCAGCCTTGCCGTCGGGTTTAACGGCCGGAGCGAGGCCCTGCGCAAACGTCGAGAATGCAGCCAACACCAATAGAACAAATGAAAAAATGACTTTACTCATCTTTGAGTGGAGACGATTGCTTCGGAAATCAGCTCACCAGTTAAAGGAGCCAGTAGGATTCCGTTTCGGTAATGCCCGGTTGCACAAAACAGCCCGTCAATTTCACCACAAGGGCCCATTACAGGCAAACCGCCAGCGCCACGGGGCCGTAGCCCCGCCCAGGTGTTGACGACGGGCAGATCCGAAATCGCAGGTGAAATATCGAGTGCATTTCGCAAAATCGCCGCGATTCCGCCCGCGGTGACGCACTTTGCAAAGCCTGCATTTTCGCTGGTCGATCCGGCGAGTAAACGTCCATCGTGACGAGGGACGATGTAGCCGCGCGGGCTGTAGATCACGTGACGCGTTATCTGTGGTTTCGCTTCGAGACAGACCATCTGGCCGCGCACGGGCTCGATTGTTGGAATTGGAGACAGCGGCGATGTCTTGATGAAACTCGACCACGTTCCCGCAGCAATTACTACTGTGGGAGAACTGATCGCGCCGCGAGATGTTTGCACACCACGCACAAGGTTCCCTTCAAGCAACACAGAGTCGACAGTTGTTTGTGTTGCGATATTCACGCCGAGCTTCTTTACGCTGTTCGCGAGTGCGCTGAGCAGTCGACGGTTCTCGACCTGAATGTCTTTCGGAAATCGCAATGCGCCGAGTATCGCTTCGGAGATGCAAGGCTCCAACTCGCGCGCTTCCGCGGCGCTGAGACGCTCAACTGAAAGGCCCGCTCCGGTTTGCCATTCGTGTCGCCGCTTGATCTCTTCGTAATCGTGTTCGGTGAGGGCGACGTAAAGCGTTCCGGTTGTGTCCAGCTCGACGTCGATAGCAGTTTCTTCACGCAAGGCGGCAGCAAAAGCCGGATACAGATCGCGGCTCTGACATGCGAGATTGAAGAAGTCGTCCGCCGCGTCAGCTTCGACCTGCGGCAGCAACATCCCGGCTGCCGCCCACGATGCTTCCGTCCCGAGATTTCCGCGCTCGACGAGACAAACATCACGGACACCTCGCAACGCAAGCGCACGTGCGATGGTTAGCCCAATGACGCCGCCTCCAACGATGACAACGTCCGCACTTCCTTTGATAGACGCCATTTGGTTACTATCCAATCATGCATGCTATCACACTGATTCCGGGCGACGGCATCGGCCCCGAAGTCGCCTCAAACGTAGTGCGGATCATCGAAGCGTCGGGTGTTGAGATCCAGTGGGAAACTCATTACGCAGGCGCACAGGCGCTCGAAAAATTCGGCGAGACACTGCCGAAAGAGCTGCTCGATTCGATAATTCGCAACAAGGTTGCGCTCAAGGGACCGATCACGACTCCAGTCGGCAAGGGTTTCACTTCAGTCAACGTTGGACTCCGCAAGACGTTGGATCTTTACGCGAACCTGCGGCCCGTGCGCGCGTTGCCAAACGTGCCGTGTCGTTATCCCGAGCTCGATCTGATCGTCGTGCGAGAGAACACGGAGAGTTTGTATGCGGGTTTGGAACACATCGTCGTGCCGGGCGTGGTTGAGAGTTTGAAGATCATTACCGAGAAAGCTTCAACCCGCATTGCGCGGTTTGCTTTCGAGCATGCGAGGCGTGAAGGGCGTAAGAAAGTCACGGCGGTTCACAAAGCCAACATCATGAAGCTGTCAGATGGTCTGTTTCTCGATTGCTTCCGGCGCGTCAGTGCGGACTATCCCGAGATTGAAGCGGATGACAAGATCGTCGACAACGCGTGCATGCAGCTCGTGATGCGACCGGAACAGTTTGACATCATGCTGCTCGAGAATCTTTACGGCGACATCGTTTCCGATCTGTGTGCCGGCTTAGTTGGCGGGTTAGGTCTGGTGCCGGGCGCGAACATCGGCGAGAAGGGCGCAGTCTTTGAAGCGGTGCACGGCTCAGCCCCTGACATCGCGGGTCAGGGCATAGCGAATCCGACGGCGCTCCTGCAATCCGGTATTTTGATGTTGCGCTACATCGGCGAACGCGAAGCCGCGGATCGCATTGAGAACGCGATGTTCGCAGTATTCGAAGAAGGCAAAGTGCGAACTCGCGACATCGGCGGCACCGCCAAGACCGCGGAGTTTGCGGACGCGATTATTCAGAAGATGGTTTAAATCCGCGTTTACCCGCGCTCATCCGCGGTTCATTAACTCTTCTATTTCCTCGGCGTGCTTAGGGACTTTGTGCGTCAAAACTCTCGGTCCGTTATTAGTGCACAAAACATCATCCTCAATTCGCACACCAATCCCGAGATACTGCTCCGGCACGTCTTTAGTATCAGGGGACACATAAATCCCGGGCTCGACAGTCATCACCACACCCGGCTCGAGCGCGCGTGATTCCTTCCCGAAGTAATATCGCCCAACATCATGCACATCGATGCCGAGCATATGCCCGAGCCCGTGCATGTAAAACTTCTCGTACTTCTTCTCCTTGATCAGCTCTTCGGGTTTGCCCTGCAACAACCCAAGCTCAACCATTCCTTCCGTCAACACTTCAACCGAATGCTGCTTCAACTGATCGTGTGTCGTGCCCGGTCGCACCATCTCCACACACGCCATTTGCGCCTTCAACACGAGGTCATAAATCTCGCGCTGCGCTTTTGTATAACGACCATTGATCGGAAAAGTGCGCGTGATGTCCGAAGCGTAGCCCTTGTATTCAGCACCAGCATCGAGCAACAACAAGTCGCCGTCACGAAGCTCGCCATCGTTGTTGATGTAGTGAAGCACGGTCGCGTTTGGACCAGCACCGACAATCGACGTGTAAGCCGGACCTGCTGCGCCGTGCCGCCGGAATATCTGCTCGATCAATGCTTCGATCTGGTATTCCTGCATGCCGGGCTTAGCTGCCTTCATCGCCTCGCAGTGTGCTTCGGCAGCAATGTCGGCAGCGGCTTGCATGATCTCGATCTCTGCGGGACTCTTGATCACGCGCAGCTCGTGCACGATCGTGGCCGGATCGATGATCGTCTGCGGCGGGTGTACCGGTTTGCGATTCCATGAACGCATGTTTGAGATCTCTTTGATAACAACCTCGTCGAGATCACGATCCACACCGAGCCGGTAATAAAGCACGTCAGCACCGTCGAGAAATTCGCGCAGCTTCGACTCAAACTCCGCGATCGGAAACGACTCTGTCGCACCAAACTCACTCTTCGCGCCTTCAACTCCGGCACGACGCCCGTCCCAGATCTCTCTTTCCGGATCTCTCGGCCGCACAAATAAGGTGTACTTCTTGTCTGACTCGGGTTTGATTACTGCAACAGCGTCCGGCTCTTCGAAGCCGGTGAGATAGAAGAAGTCGGAGTTCTGCCGGAAACGATAATGCGTGTCGTTCGAGCGTGGGGTGTCGTGCGCACCGGGAATGATAGCAACGGATTTGGGCGCCATTCGGCGCATAAACTCCTCGAGCTGGGGCCTGATCATTAAAGATTCTCCTCTTAACTTTTGCCAAAAAAAGGCACAAAAGCACAAAAGCGATTGTACCTGAGTGTCTACAAGATGGATAATCGCCACAAGTTATGAGCACTCAAACACTGCCGGCCACAAAAACACGCGAGATCGTCTCAGTTGATCCAGCGACGGGCGAAGAGATCGGGCGTGCGCCGTTGATGGACGCTGCTGATGTCGCTGCGGCTGTTGACCGGGCCCGCGCGGCGCAGCTCGCCTGGGGCAAACTCTCTTACGACGAGCGTGCTCGATTTATCTTTCGGGCGCGTGAAGTCGTGCTGGACCAGCTCGAAGAGATTGCCAAACTGATCTCACGCGAGACCGGCAAGCCAGTCACGGAAGCAATCGCGATGGAAGTCGTGCCAACGCTTGATCTCATGCACTACTTCGCCGAGCACACAAAGAAAATCCTCAAACGCAAAAGAGTCGGGTTGGGCCAGTACAACTTCATGGCCCGCACGTCATACATCGTCTACAAGCCGCTCGGCGTCGTGGGAATTATCTCGCCGTGGAATTTTCCGTGGGCCACGCCGCTCGACGAAGTCGTGATGGCATTGATGGCGGGTAACGCTGTGGTCGTGAAGCCGAGCGAGATGACTCCTTTTACTGCCCTCAAGATCGCAGACGTTTTCAAGCAGGCGCAACTGCCGGACGGTCTGCTCCAGATCGTAACCGGCGACGGCACGACCGGCGGCGCGCTCGTGGAAGCTGGTGTGAATAAGATCATGTTCACCGGAAGTGTGAACACGGGCAAGCGCGTCGCTGAAGCTGCGGCGAAACATCTGACGCCCGTCGTGCTCGAGCTCGGCGGCAAGGATCCGATGATCGTTTTTGAAGATGCGAATCTCGAGAACGCCGCGCGCGCCGCGATCTGGGGAGCTTTCTGTAACTCCGGCCAGGCCTGCGCCTCGATCGAACGCTGCTACGTGCATCAATCGATCGCAGACAAGTTCGTTGATCTGGTTGTTAAAGAAACAAAACTGCTCAAACAGGACAAACCCGCGACAGGCGATATCGATGTCGGCGCGATGACGAATGAGCGGCAGTTGGAGATCGTTGAAGATCACGTGAGCGATGCGGTTGAGCGCGGTGCCGATGTGCGCACGGGCGGTCATCGCCTCGATGAGTCGAAAGGTTGGTTTCATCAGCCGACCGTCGTCACCGGTGTTGACCATTCGATGAAACTGATGAGCGAGGAAACGTTCGGTCCCGTCTTGCCGATCATGACGTTTAAAACCGACGAAGAGGCGGTGCGGCTCGCGAATGACAGTATTTACGGGCTCACGGCGAGCGTCTTCACAGGAAATCTTAACCGTGGGAAGCGAATTGCCGAGCAGATCGACGCGGGCACCGTGATGGTCAACGAGGTTGTTTACACACACGCGGTGGCGCAGACGCCGTGGGGCGGCGTGAAGCAAAGCGGCTACGGCCGAACGCACGGCAGTCTCGGCCTGCTGGAGCTCGTTTCAGCGCAGCACATTCACGTGAACGCGATGCCCGGACTTGCTGACGTGTGGTGGTTTCCGTACAGCAAACGTGCCGGCGAGCTCTTCCGCGATTTCGCGCGGCGCTTCACGACCGGCTCACTCATTCGCTCCATCCCGCTCCTACCGAAAATCCTCCGTCGCCTAATCGAGCCCCGGTAAAAGCGGGGGCAAGCCCCTCTTCCTGACTTGTTCCATGTTTACTGTGTGACTTGTTCCAGGCTGAGTCCAATGGAACTGAGCTACGAAAAATAGAACAAGTCAGGAAGAGGGGCTTGCCCCCGCTTTTCCACTACGGAGGAAAAATGGTGTATACTGCCCGCCTCCCAAATTACCTTCTCGCTCTGCTGTTGCTGTAAATCGCAAAATTTTCGGCTGTAGTTCACTCCCAAGTACTACCGCAATCCGTTCTCACATAGCCCTGGATTTTGGAGGATGTCAGTGAAAAAGATTCATGCCTTACTGATGATGGTAATTCTTTGCGCAGTTAGCTCAATGCCGCTGATGGTCCATGCTCAGAGCGAGAAGGCTCTGGAACACCGGGCCCAGATCAGTTATCCAATCAAATTCGACAAGACAACAAAACCGCTCCGCGAGATGTTTGACACTGGTGAAAAACCGCAACCCGCTCGCGGGGGAAGGGATTTCGAACCGGGTCGTCCGCACCCAGTCGAAAATCGCCTTACGCCGTTCACCGATCCGTTAGCGGATAAGAGCGTGGGCCTGCCGTCTGCTCTCGCTGAGATCAAAGCATCAACGAACGGCGTGCCGGTTGATCCAAACGCTCGCGTGGCGCCGCCGGACACTACTGGCGACGTGGGGCCGGGCCACTACGTTCAATGGGTCAACCTGCGTTATGCAATTTATACGTTGACCAGAGATGCCAGTAACCAGATTACCGGATTCAACCTCGTTCCGGGATTTCCGAAAAACGGAAATGTGGTGTGGCAGGGTTTTGGTGGTCGCTGCGGGTCAGACAACGACGGCGATCCGATTGTTCAATACGATCAGCTCGCTGACCGTTGGGTGCTGACGCAGTTCGCCGTCTCAGGCCAACCATACACGCAGTGCGTGGCCGTTTCGACGAGTCCTGATCCCACCGGAACATATTTCCGTTATGCGTTCTCGTACGACAGAAGCTTCAACGATTATCCGAAGATGGGCGTCTGGCCGGATGCCTATTACATCAGCTACAACATGTTTCGAAACGGTCGTTCGTTCACCGGCAACACGGTGTGCGCTTTTGAACGCGCCCAGATGCTGGCCGGTGGCGCGGCGCGGCAAGCCTGCGTTAACACAACTTCCGGCCATAGCCTCGAACCCGCGGATCTCGAAGGTACGACACCGCCGCCAGCCGGATCTCCGAACCTCTTGATGAGCCTGACTTCCTCGGCAGTTCAGTTCTGGCGCTTCAGTGTGAACTGGGCCGCCGGCACGGGCACACTGACTGGACCAAACAACGTCGCGGGAGTGGCGGCATTTAGCCAGGCCTGCGGTGGCGGCGCTTGCGTTGTACAACCAGGCACCACCACGCGGCTCGATACTCTCGCCGATCGATTGATGTATCGCTTGAGTTACCGGAACTTTGGTGACCACGAAGCTCTCGTGATCAATCATTCGGTAACCAGTGGCACTGGCGTCGGAATTCGCTGGTATGAGCTGCGCAATGCTGCGGGACAAACTTTTGCCTCAGCGGCGCCCGTGCTTTTCCAACAGGGCACGTTCGCACCAACAACTGCTTTTCGTTGGATGGGAAGCGCGGCGATAGATAAGACTGGTGGCATCGCCATCGGTTACAACATCTCCAGCTCGAGCATCGTGCCGAGTATTCGGTATGCGTATCGTGGCCCAGCCGATCCGGCAGGAACGATGGGCAACGAGACTTCGGTCCTGGCGGGAAGCGGATCGCAGACCGGCAACCTGACACGCTGGGGTGATTACAGCACGATTAGTGTTGACCCGGTGGATGGCTGCACGATGGTCTTCACGACGCAGTTCCAACCGGCCAACGGCAACTTCAACTGGAGCACGTTTATTCACAGTTTCAAGTTGTCGACTTGTAACTAGATCTTCTACTAAAAGCCATCCACAGATTACGCAGATTCTGTGTAATCTGTGGATGGCCTTTTTACTTTTCATCAAGATTTGCCTTAGTATCGCGCGTCGTGTCTTTCTGGCAGAACTACATGCACCAGCGCGAGCGCTGGTATCACCAAAGAGATAACAATCGCATTGTCCGTCCCTTTGATTGGGGCTTGTCGTACGTCTTCGATCACGTGAATGGCGACGATCCGCGCGAGATGTTTCGCGGCCACACCGCGCGCGTGATGTCCGCCAGCGAGGATTTTTACGCGCTGCCGCCGGTAACGGATTATCGTCTTGCAGGCGATCAGCTAACCTGGACCAGCGCCGTACACACGCCCTCGCCCGAGAACAACATCGCGCGAGCGCGATTCTTTCCCACTAAAAACAAGCACTCACGCAAGGCCGTCGTCGTGCTGCCGCAGTGGAACGCGCAGCCGCAGAGTCACGTCGAAGCTTGCCGGATCTTCAACATGATCGGCATGTCGGCGCTGCGTCTGACGCTTCCGTATCATCTCGAACGTAAGCCACCGGAGCTCGAGCGCGCCGATCATCTCGTCAGCACCAATATCGGACGCACCATCCAATCGATGAGGCAGGCGGTGCTGGATACGCGCGCTTCTGTGCAGTGGTTAAAAAGCGAGGGGTATGAGCAGATCGGAATTCTTGGGACGAGCGTCGGCTCATGTATAGCGTTTCTGGCTTTCGCACACGAGCCGGATCTTAAAGCGGGGGCCTTCAATCACGTTTCAGGTTACGTCGCGGATGTGGTCTGGCACGGACTCTCGACCACGCACGTGCGGGCCGGGTTTGCAGATCATTTAACGCTCGACGAGCTGCGCAATTACTGGGCGCCAATTAGTCCGCTGCCGTTCATGCCGCGGGTGGCGCAGATGGGTGCTCGTCCGATTCGGTTTATCGTTGCCCGCTACGATCTCACGTTTCCTCTTGATCTGTCGCACGAAGCGATTGCGGAGGCGCGTCGCCACCAGCTTCCACTCGACATCGTCTGGCTTCCGTGTGGCCACTACACCACCGGCGAGCTGCCGTGGAAAGCGATCGACGCCTGGAAAATCGCGACCTTCTTTCGAAAACAATTTGGGCCACAAAAAGGCACCAAAAGCACAAAATAAGTTTATGTGCCTTTTGTGGCTCTACTTGGCTAATGGAAAGATTGGTTCGATATCGACCGGCACGTCCTTCAGCCTGTCGAGTGCCTGCTGCATCGGCGGCCTGATCACCGCAAATTTATCCAGCATCGCTTTGGCCTTGTCGTACGACCCTTCTGCCTCGAGCGTCAGCAGGTCGCGCGTGAGTTTTGTCACGCCGTCTTTGATCTTCGCGTGATCGATGCTGAACGTTCCCTTCGCTTCGTTGAATTTGATCGCGCCTTCATCAGTCAGGTAGTTGAACTGCAACGCGACGCCGCGCCCGTGCGCCTCAGTGATTCCGAAACGCACCGAGCGGAACATGCTGGCGAGGTAAGTCGTGTAAAGCGTCCGCTGCATACTCTTCTCGATGATGCCGCGGTCGATCATGTACTGGAGCGCCCACAGTCCCGTCATGTCGGCTTTCGCTTCCTCGATGGCCGAGTAAAGCTCCTTCAACTGTTTGCGTACGGTAGTTTCCTGGCCCCCGACGCTAATGTTGTGTGGTCCAAGCCCATGCATCAGCTCGTGACAGAGTATGTGTGTGAAGAACGCGTCGAAAGCGAGCGCCGACTGCTCGGCCGGATCGAGAACTACTTTCGAGATCGGGATCAGCGTCTTGTTGAACTTCGCGTCCTGCACGTTCTTCAACATGACGCGTTTCGAGCCTTTTTCCTTCACGACGCGCTCGTCGTTCGGCAGATTGAAAGCCGCCGTTTGCACGCCGCTATTGCCTTCGCCCGACGCGAAGACTTCATTGACGACGCGAATCGGGGAGGCGGCGCCGAGCTTCGGGTTCCGGTACTTCGGATCGATCGGAAGATTGTTCTCAAGCTCCTGCAAGTGGCCGCTGAATTTCGCGAGCTTCGCGGTCTCGGCGTCGTCGCGCATCGTTACGTAAGATTCGAATGCGGCTTTGTAACTGAACAGCTCGTCTTCGTAAGTCTCGTATGGGCCAATAGTGACGTCGATCGGCGAATCGAGATCCATCCATGCGACGTCGCTCTCGTAGTAATCATCTGAGCCGAACGCATCCGCGCGCTTGGTCAGAAAGTTTTTGAGAGTTGCGTTGGTTGTCAGTGCTGCCGCTTCGCGCAGCAACGCCGCTGCGGGCGCGAGGTATTCTTTGTAAGCTTCGCTGTAGGGAACGATCGTCAGTTTGCGATCTGGTCCACGTCGGATTAACCAGAAGAAGCCGGTCGCTTTCTGTTTGTCTGCATCGGAGAGAGTCTGGACCCACGCGTTAAACTCGTCCTTCGACATGTCGTCCGGGTAATAGCTCGCGTTTAGCGGCTTCTCACGCGGCACGCCGTCGATGAATGGCTCCTTCTCGTCGAGACGCGACCATGGACCATCGTTGATGTAGAAGTAATGGAGTCGCTGGCGGCCTGCTGCGGTTTTGTCGGCTAGCAGCTTCTTCTCGAGCGCATCGTTACCAGTCCAGAACTGACGCAGAAACAGAGGGTCGAGCAGCTTCGCTGCGGCAATGATCTTATCGAGCGCTTGCTTGTCCTTCGGTGTAAGTTTCGATGTGTCGGCGGTCAGCGTGGTCGGCGCAAAACGCGCGATTTTGCGGGCGAGCTCCGGGTCGCCGCCGTTAGGCTTTTGTCCGATCAACGTGGTGGAGAGTAGTGCCATCGTTACAACGATAGAGATGATTAGTTTCAATGAAGTCATAGGTTCAGTGCCATTCAAATATGCTCGAAGATCTCACTAACAGAGCAGTAAAATTTCGGCAGCGTATTAGTCGAGATTTCATCATTGTTTTCGAAGGTCGTGACCAATACGAGCGATCGTCCTTCGAGTCGATAGATCTCTATGGCACGACGATGACAATCAATGATCCAATATTCCGGTACGTGGTGCTTTGCATAAAGTTGTCTCTTAACGACCCGATCGCGCCTGGTGTTCTCAGCGCCTTTGGAAAGGATCTCAATGACAAGATCAGGTGCACTTGTCAGGCGTTCTCCTGATACCACTCTTTGCCGGCTCTCATTGCTAAAGTAAACGAGATCCGGAATCACACCGCTGTATTCGCTAAGGACTAAGCCCGGTGTGGAAACAGCAATTCCAACTGGGTTTAGTTTCAGGAAATTCCGTAATAGCGTAATGAGATTGTCAGACACTATTTGATGTGTGAGGCCGGGTGAACGGGACACAAACAGTTCTCCTTCTATTAATTCGTAGCGATTGCCGTCGCCATAAGGCATGGCTTCCCAATCGGCGATTGTGAGAGTTCGTGGTTTGGTAGTCATAACGCTCCGATGCTGGTGAGTTGTCAGCAGTTTACCATAATCATAACGCCTGGCGGTTCTTCAGGATCTTCACGAACGACGCCGAGCGCAGCTCCTCCAGCGTCAGTCCTGACAACTCAACCGCCTCGTCTTCCGTGATCGCGCCACAGTTAACCGCGCGCAAGAAATAATTGAGCAGCCCCTGGCCCGTCGCCGCATCGTCAAACACGTCGCCCACGAGCGTCGCCTTCGCAGCTTTCTCGACGAAATTCTTCAGCCGCTCCGACGCCGCTTCCAGTCCTTCAAGGAAGAACGAATACACGGCAGCATAACGCGTCGGTAGCTGCGCCGGATGCAGGTCCCAGCCCTGGTAAAAAGCATTCGTCAACGAATGCTGAATGTGACTGTAGTGCAGCTTCCACGCGCGATGGACCACCTCGCGGTTCTCTTCGATCTGCTCCTGCGTCAGTGGTGTGCCGCCTTCGACAAAACGATGCGGCGCAACCGGCATGATGTTTGTCGCACCATCAGAAAGCCAGATACCCGTTCCCGCAAAGGAAACCTGCATCATGTGCTTCGCGAAGTCACACGCGGTGTGCAGCATGTGCTGGTGTGCGGCGGTGATATTGCAACCTGCAGTGTAGTCGTAAGTGCCGAAGTGAGCCGCGACACAACGTCCCTCAGCAGCAGCAAGCAACAACGGCAGATTGATCTGCCCCTGATGATTAATGATCGACTGCGTAGTTTCGATCATCATCTCAAACTTCAAACTACCTTCCGGAAGGTCCGTATGCTTCTCGAGCCGCGCGAGCACTTTTGCGAGCGTCGCGACTTGTTCCGGAATCGTGATCTTCGGCAGCGTGATGACGAAGTTGTCCGGCAAGCGTCCGCGATTTAGATCGACGAGCGTCGAGACAAATATATCGAGCGTGCGAAAACTACGCGCCTGTAGCTCTTCGTTGAAAGGCTTGATCCGGATCCCGATGAACGGCGGCAACGTTCCTTTTTTACTTCCCTCGGCTGTCTCCGCAGCCGCAGAAACCGCGTGCCCGTCTTCCTCGTCGTCAGGACGATTGCCATAGCCGTCTTCAAAATCGATGCGAAAGTCTTCAACCGGCTCACGGTCGAGCTTTTCAATGACACGACGGTAGATCGTGTGTGCGAGCCATGCGCCTTTCTTCTCTTTACGCGCGCGCTCAGGCTCTTCGTTCAAAACAGAAACCAGCTCAGTAGCCTCGTCGAACGATTCGGGCAACTCGTTCTCGCCCGGCAGATCGATGGCGCGGGCAAACGTCAGAAAGTCAGGTGCAAATTGATCCAGCGAACGACGCGCCAGCGAGCCCAGACGTTTGGCGGAGTCAGACTTGAAGAGGTGCGCACCGCCATAAACCGTGTGAACCGGCTGCCGGCGGCCGGTTTCGCCCGGGTAATGGCGCGTGAATTCTTCGTTTGCCTGGCGCAGGCTGTCAGTCAGATCAGTTAGAGAGCCATCAGAAAAAGAAGCTGTCATGGTTGTCCTCGCAATTGGTGTGGCGACAGTCTAACAGACCCGAAATTGTTTATTGACATCGCCTCGCCCGCTTCGCTATCGTGATTTTGAGCCACTCACGGTTCAAGCCCCGCCTTCACCGCAATCTCAACAGAATTTCGAGTTCGGAGAGCCGTTATGAAAAGAGTCCTGCTTGTCTTGAGCTGCGCCGCAGTGCTTGTTTTTCAACCCGCCGGTGTAAAGCCCCAATCACCACAGTCGCCGCCTGCGCCCGTCAAACATGGTGGCAAAATCGAGACAAGGTACGACGGCTTCAACTATGAGACCGTCATGCGCCTGCGAAAAATGAAGGTCAATTGTGATGGCTTCAAAGACAAGTTCAAGGATGCGTGCGTGAGTATCGAGGTCATGCTGCATTGCCCGGGAACGCAGGTCAACTATGTGAAGCACGTCACGTTGCAGGTCATGTTTGAAAACAAAGACTGGGTCCACTTCCATTCACCGGATCAGCGGGATCTGGCGATAGTGACTGACACGGAAACGCTGAGGATCGGTCGCATGAATCCGGTCAGCAAGGATTCACCGGGCACGTGGAACACGAAGATCGAGATTTTGGAAGCGAAGATGCCTTACGCGGTGTTCAAGAAGATGGCAATGTCGCAGTCCGTGGAGATTCAGGTGGGCCGCGACGCCGTTGAGCTCCGCGAAAAGAACATCGCCGCACTAAAGGATCTCAACACGCGCGTGATCAATTAAAATATTAACCGCGGATTACGCGGATCTTTTTACGGATCGGGATCTTACTACTGGCACATCTGCCAAAACTTGATGGCTTCAACTGGTCGAACCAGCATCAGGATCTGTAGCAGCAGGCTGTCGTGAATCAGGAATATCAAGATAGCCTCAACCAACACAAATACGATCAACGAGCGGCGCACGCCGAGTTGTCGTGCGATAACAAAACCGATCAGCGCACAAGCGAGATCGCCCAGCGAGTTGACGACCGTGTCGCCCGTGTAACCAAGTGCGGCCGTTTCGGTGCGGTATTTGTTGATTACGAAACTGGTGTTTTCAAAAACCTCCCACGCGCTTTCCAACATCATCGCCAGCAAAAACTGCCACCCGCGCGGCATGCGCTTGAATACAAGCGCGATGAGCCAGAAAAATAGAAATCCGTGCAACACGTGCGTGAAGCTGTAAGGGTCGAGCAACTGTTGCGACGTGTTTGAGCTGCACCAGTCGCTAACCCAAACTGCGAAATGCCCGCACGAGCATAAAAAACTCCGCCCCTCTGCGCGCAGCAAGACGATCATTGCGAGCACCACGAGGGCGGCGGCGATGATTAGCATTAGCCGGCGGCGATCTTTTGTCGTCGTCGTCATCTTAGACAGGATTACAAGATTTACATGATCGACAGGAGTTCTGACAATCCCTTGTCAGTCCTGCGTAGGAAATCTTCGTTCAGTTTGCGATCCTGTTTTTCTTTTGATGCGACTGAAAAGGCGGGTGCCGAGTTTTTTGATTGTCGCCCCCAAAGCGCGCCCAGTTCACATGGTCAGGGCAAGCGCGCTGATGAGTTGTCGTTACTCTATATGCAGCCAGGGCGAAAATATTTCATCCGTAACGTCAAAGATTACGGAGGCATGGAAACAATTTCTCCTGCAAAAACATTTCAAGTAGAACGAATGTTTTGGCTGATAAGCCAACGAAGACAGGAGACCTCCCATGAACACGTACTCTACCCACAGATCCGCGGTATGGATGAGCGTGGCAATTTTATGCCTGCTCAGCGCAAGCGCGGTTCTTGCTGACGGACCCGGCCCAACGCCCACGCCAAAGCTGAGGTACACACCAACACCGACTCCCACAGCTACACCAACCCCGACTCCACGAGAAACAGTAAGTCCAAAACCGCCGGAGTCGCCGACGCCAGTACAAGGTGACGAGAATCTCATACCACCCAAAGGCAACTTCTGGTGGTGGATAACCGCCGCGATACTCCTGTTGTTGTTATTTTTCGTGATCTGGATACTGCGCCGCCGCCGGCCGAGTGGCTACGTTACACCGCCCGGCAGACCTGCTGGACCAGATCAATATTAGGTACGGTGGACCGAAGCGACTGCGGTATTCGATCGAGTAGATGAAGATAAAGATCATGTGCCGTAGATTGCTCGGGCTCGCGTTCAGCGTGTTCACGTTGTTCTGGTAACCAATCGTATCAGGATCACGACGCAGGAAACCGAAGTACTGAATCGAGACTGTGCCTTCCGTCAGAAATCGGTTTGAGACAGCGGCAGTCTCGACGATCTCGCGGAGTATTCGACCGTGGTCATATTGCCAATCACGGTAAACGTGCTGCTCGGTAAGCCCGCTGTCCGTAATAAAGCATTCGCCAGGGCCTGACCAGCACTGTCCTGATTGGTCTGCCGGACCACAGTCGGGCCTTGTAGCTGCGACTGCAGGACCTGGGCCTTCTGTGCGCGAGGACCGAGCAGGAGCGGCGCAAAGTTAGAGCGTCATCGCGGTAGTTTGATG
>DATHTI010000144.1:0-4321 GCA_035463335.1 Pyrinomonadaceae bacterium
GGGGCAAGCCCCTCTTCCTGACTTGTTCTATTCTGACCGGTTCTTTCTTCTGACACTACTTACGGTTTCTTCTTATCGTCTTTCTTCTCTTTGTCGTTGCCCTTCGCTGCTGCTGGCGCCTGGATCTTCAGGAGCGGCTCAACACCCGCACGATACGTGTCAGTGACCTTGATAAAAGCTTCGTTTCGCAAATTCTGAAGATACGCTTCGCGCTCTTTTGGCTGTTTCTCCATCAACATCGCTTCACGAACGCGATTGTCGTTGAACGTGGGCGTCGATCCCGCAGGCGTGCGGCCATCGACACGCAGGATCTGGAAACCCTCATTCGTGCGAATCGGCTCGGTAACGCCGCCGGGTTTCAGGTCCTTCAACGCAGCGCCCAGATCCTCGCGCAGGTTCGGCACGTCAAACTCGCCGACGTAGCCCTTATCCTCCGGCGCTGTGCGCTTCCCATTCTTCTCACGCTCTGAATTGGCTGCCGCAAGCGCGCCAAAGTCAGCGCCCGCGCGGGCCTGTGTGACGAGCTCGACGGCGCGCGCCTTAACTGCCGCTTCGTCTTTGCCGGTCGTTAGAAGATAGATCTCAGAAAGCTTCACGCTCTCAGGTTTCCGAAACTTGTCAGGATGATCGTTATAGTACTTCTTCACTTCTTCGGTGGAAGGGCTGAGGTAAACTTTCCGGTCGACTTCCTGTGCCAGCACCGCCTGCTTCATCATTTCCGTCCGCATCGTTCGACGAACGTCTTCCGGGACGAGTCCACTCCCGCGCATCGCTTCGTAAAGCTTTTCGATCGAGGTGATGCCCTGGCTGTTCGCGATCTCCAACATGCGGCGATTGACTTCGGCCTCGACGTCGTTGGCCAGGTCCAGCTCCTTGCCTCTTTGCAGCAACAGCTTCTCGTTGATGAGGGTCGCGATCAGCTCATTCTGGCGCTTGGCGACTTCGTCCATCGCCTGCTGCTCAGTCATGCCGCTCTGTTTCAAAGCTTCGATGCGTTCTTTGGTCTCTTTCTTCAACATCGAGAGCGTGATGACGTCGTCGTTGACCTGGGCGATCACTTCGTCGACGACCTGCATCTCGCCTTCCTGGGCGAAGATGCTCGTGGCGGCAAATGTCAGAATGACCAGTGCAGCAAACGGTGCAAGATATTTAACTTTCACTATAAAAACTCCTGTTGTTGTTTCATCCACAGATTGCACAGATTACACAGAAGCCCGAATCCGGAGCAACACGGCGCGGGCTACATCAAGCACGTTGTCTCGATCATCCTCGCTCAAAACCAGCCGCAAAACACCGTTGGGCGTGAAGACTGTTCCGGGATTACTCGTAACGAATTCTCCCAGTTTTTCGGGTGAAATCCTCGCTTTTTCACTAAATTTGACCGCCACTCCGTCCGGCGTTTTATCAATCGAAAGTATCCCGATCTCCTCCGACAAACGACGCAAACGAGCATACGCAAACAGCCTGTCAACGGACTCCGGAATGCGCCCGTAACGGTCCTCCGTCTCAGTTCTGATAGCACTCAACGTCGCTTCGTCACGTGCCGAAGAAACGCGTTTATACGTTCGCAGCCGCTGTCCCATGTCGGAGATGTAATCGTCGGGTATCGCGACATCCACGCCGAGATTGAGCGTCACGCTCGTCTCGTCTTCGACTTCCTCGCCGCGCATCTCCGCGACCGTGCGCTCGAGCATTTGCGTGTAAAGGTCGAACCCGAGCGCCTCCATGTGCCCCGATTGCTCGCCTCCGAGCAGGTTGCCGGCGCCACGCAGCTCAAGGTCGAGGGCGGCAATACGAAACCCGGCCCCCAGATCAGAAAATTCGCGAATGGCTGCTAAACGTCTACGGGCAATGGGCGAAAGCTCCTGTTCACCAGGTATCAGCAGGTAAGCATAAGCCCTGCGGCTGGAGCGCCCCACACGCCCGCGTAATTGATAAAGCTGAGAAAGACCGTAGTGATCGGCGCGATTTATGATGATGGTGTTTGCGCGCGGGATGTCTATGCCGTTTTCGATGATGGTGGTTGCAACCAGAACGTCATATTTGTAGTCGATGAAGTCGAGCATCACGCGCTCCATGTCCTTCTCGTTCATCTGTCCGTGGCCCACCGCCAGGCGGGCGTTCGGGACGAGGCGCTTCACGAGGGCCGCGACTGTCTCGATCGTCTCGACCCGATTGTGGATGAAGAAGACTTGCCCGCCGCGCGAGAGCTCGAGATCTATCGCCGACTTGATCACGCTTTCCGAGAACTGCACCACCTGGGTCTGGATCGCGAGTCGATCGCGCGGCGGCGTTTCGATCAACGACATGTCGCGCATGCCGCTGAGTGACATGTTGAGCGTGCGTGGAATCGGCGTCGCCGAAAGCGTCAACACGTCGACTTTCTTCTTGAGATGTTTGAGCCGCTCTTTGTGTGCGACTCCGAAGCGTTGCTCTTCGTCAACCACCACGAGTCCGAGATCTTTGAATTGAACGTCTTTCGAAAGGATGCGATGCGTGCCGATGATCACGTCCACTTCACCCGCCTCGATCTTCTTCACTACTTCTTTCTGTTCCTTCGACGAGCGAAAGCGTGATAACAACTCGACCTTCACTGGAAAGGGCGCGAAGCGATTGCGAAACGTGTCGTAGTGTTGATAAGCGAGCACTGTGGTTGGGGTGAGAATCGCCGCCTGCTTCCCTTCCATCACTGACTTGAACGCCGCGCGCATCGCGACTTCCGTCTTGCCGTAACCAACGTCGCCACACAACAAACGATCCATCGGCACGGGCTCTTCCATGTCGTGCTTCACGTCTTCGATCGCTGTCTCCTGATCAGGTGTGAGCACGAAAGGAAAGCCGTCTTCAAACTCCTGTTGCCACGGCGTATCAGACGCGAAAGCGTAACCGCCGACCAGTTTTCGTTCGGCATAAAGACGCAAAAGCTCGTCGGCCATGTCGCGCATCGCGCGCTTTGCTTTGGCTTTTGTCTTTTGCCAGCCGAGACCGCCGAGTCGATCGAGCTGCGGCTGATGTCCTTCCGCGCTCGAATAACGCTGCACGAGGTCAAGACGCTCGACGGGAACGTAAAGCTTCGCTTCGTCGGCGTAGTAGAGCAGCATGAACTCGCCCGTACGTGGTCCAAGATCGAGCGTTTGCAAACCGCCGAAACGCGCGACGCCGTGATCGATGTGGACCACGTAATCGCCGGCCTTGAGATCGCGAAAGTCTGAAAGGAATGCGGCGGCTTTCGACTTGCGCTTACGCTTCTCGGTTTTTTGTGTTCTTTCGGCGACCGCGGGTCGTCGCTCGGCTGAGCTGGCCGTTTCGTCAAAGACATCTCCCTCGACGTGCACGATCAGGCGCGCCTGTGGCAGCTCGAAACCGCCGCTCAGATGGCCCACCGTCACGATTACAGGTCGCCAGCTTGTCGGATCGGAAGCCTCGGTGGTGAATGTGAGGCGTGTCTCGATCTTGTACTCGTTGAGGATCTCGACGATTCTTTCGGCCACGCCGAGACTCGGCATCACGAAGAGCGTCGTGCGCGCTTCTTCAACCGCGCGACTCACTTCAGCGGCGAAATCGGCGATGCGACCGTGATAGCGAAGTGTCGATTGCGACTTCCACTCGACTTCGGTTGCGCTCTCCACCGTCGGAAATAAAAACACGGGCTGCCGCGTGCGGCGTGCGCGTCCGAGCTGGACCGTGGGCGCTTCCGCTTCGAGCGCGAGGTCCATGTCTGTTTCCGAGGCAGCACGGCCGAGAGTGCGGAGCTCGACTCGCTGGCGCGCCGGAATCAATTGCCGCAGCTCTTCGGCTGTCAGAAAGAGCTCTTCGGGAGTGAGTGCGATGTCGTCAGCTTCGTCGATCTCACGATAGCGATCTGACAGTCGCTCATAAAACTCACTCAGATAAGCTTCGATCCCGCTCGGCTCGTCGATCACGAGGACAACGTCGCCGAGATGATCGAAAACACTCGAACAGCAATCCGCCGTGATCGGTATGAGCCACTCCCAGCCCGCGAATGCCTCGCCCTCGTCGGCGAACGCGGTTCGATCGCGTAGCGAGCGTGCGTAACGCTCGTCGCCCCAGCGCTCGCGCGCCGCCTCGCTCCAGAGCTGGAAATCCATCGCCGTCACAGCAAACTCGCGCATCGGCGGTACTTCGACTTCTTTTAACTGCGCGGTGGAGAGCTGGTTTTCCGGATCGAATTCGCGCACCGAATCGACAGTGTCGCCAAAGAATTCGAGACGCACGGGTGCTTCTCGTCCTGGGGGCCAAACATCGACGATGCCGCCACGCATCGAGAACTCGCCCACGCCGCCGACCGGATCTTCACGCA
>DATHTI010000145.1:0-8155 GCA_035463335.1 Pyrinomonadaceae bacterium
ATTGTTGAAGTTACGAACCAGGATCGGCTCACCGTAACGGGCCACATAGGTCTGTCCCGGCACGGTGCCGTTAAAGGTCCAAAGTCTTTGCAACGGAAGTTCCGGATGCACACTGAGTAGCTGGTCTCTCTGATGTACCTCATAGAACTTCACGGGCGGAAGAGTGGTCAAAGCCTGATGGTTGCGTGTGCGCTGTTCACCAGCGGCGGTGTTTGGAGCTACAGTCGGTGCCGGGTTTAACGCAGGAACCGACTGGGCGATGGGCGGGATGAAAAGTGGCTCCACGAATGGTGTAGTCGGTGGACTGACCGGTGTGCCGTTGCCACCGGAGCCATCCCGCCATCTGCGATCGCAGTCGTCGCCGAAGCCGCCACCGCCGCCGAATTGCGCACGAGCGCTTAGGCCGTTCTTTTGAATTAGGTAACCGGCGCTGGTTAAGAGACCTGCCTTGATCATGTCACGACGAGTCAAACGCGCGGCGATTATCTCGCGCCTGTTCTTCGCGGCATTCTTGATCTCCCTCTCGCGCCTCCTGTTTCTTTTCGAGATATTAGCCATGTGGGATCTCTCCTTTGAGAATGCTTGGCAGGCTGGTCGAGCCAAGGGTTGGATTGTGGACTTGATAGATTCCTTTTTGAAGGAGCGGTAAAACGTGAACTGTACTGAAGCAAATTGCTACTGGGCCCACTGGTTCAGGCGGCGCAAACTCGCAACAGCATTGACTCGAAGAACGGTCAATTAAGTGCTGCGGGGGGAGCTTTCTTCTCTGATTCTTGTGGCTAACTCAAGCCGCGGGAATACGCAAACTGTCCTCCTATACTCACGAGTGGTCAACCCATTTTGATTGGCGCTTCTTGCTGTTTGTTAGCTGAATTTGCCGCATTGCGTTGACAGCGCGCGGTCCTGCAACCAAAGCGAGTAATCATTTTTCACGCCCAATTTAGTAATCAACTCTTCTTGCTAAGCGTAATCGTGCCCTCGATTGGAAACGTTCGATCGGAGCGAGGAGATCACTTAGTTGCGCAGAAGATTGAAGGCTGGAGGGCTGGAGTACTGTTTACCAAACATTATCGCTTACGGCATTTGCCCAACATTTACGGTGTTCCAACACGCCTCCTAGATTGGACACGCCGAGCTTTTATTGCTGCTTTCTTTGCAGCTTACGATGCGTGGCACAGATTGAATACGAACCAGGGCGGCGGTGGAAGCAGTACGATTAACAAGTCAGCGCGTCTGCCACAATGCTGCCACAAAACAAGAACGGCCACCTTTGCAGGTAGCCGTAAATGCTTGATTTGATTGGTCGGGGCGAGAGGATTCGAACCTCCGACCTCACGGTCCCGAACCGTGCGCTCTACCAGGCTGAGCCACGCCCCGACGAGGATGGATGATAGGGAAGCAAATCGAAGGTGTCAAATTCACCGTCTTCCCTTCGTCTTTTCTTTTGCCTCTTTTCTCTTCGTTTTCTTTTCTCTTCTCTCGGTCTTCTGTCCTGCTCCTTCATTCTTCTCTACCCCGGCTTGACGGTTGATTCGTCGAGCAACGTGTTGTGGGGGTCGAGATCGATTTGCATGGGTTTGTCGCGCAGGGGGATTCGCTCGATGAAGAGTTTGCCGGTTGGCTTGAGAACTAGATCTCGTTTGCCTTTCGCGGTTGTGATGGTGAGGTGGACGGGGTCCGCGAAGGCGTTGCCGGGTTGCGTTTGAGTCAGGACCAATCGTAATTCCTTCTTACCACGCCAGTACCACTTCAACTCATACTGCGGATGGCCGCTGTCGTAGACCCAACGCGCGAAGAACGCGCGCAAGTCCCTACGGGATGCCTTCTCGAGCGCCGCGCGCAAGTCCTCTGTGCTCGCCACCGAATTCTTGTGCGACTCGTAGTACGCGCGAATGCCGCGAAAGAATGCATCATCCCCTAACTGAGAACGCAGCATGTGCAGCACCCACGCGCCTTTCTGATAATTGTTTGGGTTCAGCAGCTCCATGAGACTTTCAGTCTCACGATCGAAGATGGGACCACGCTTCTTCTTCTCGTACGCAAACACACTCGCCGACGCGTCGCGCATGTAACGCTGAAACGCCTCCTCACTTTCGTAACGCTGCACAAACATACCCGCGAAGTACGTCGCGAAGCCTTCACTCAACCATAAATCGGACCACGTCGACTCCGTCACCGAATCACCAAACCACTGGTGCGCGATCTCGTGCGCAATCAGCGTGACGTTACCAAAAGGAACACCGTATGTTTTACTCATGCCAACGGTCGAGTTGCGGTTGAAGAGCGCGCTGGTGAACACGATCGCGCCCGAGTTTTCCATGCCGCCAAAACGCGTCGCGCCGACAATCAACGCAAGCTTCTCATAAGGATATGGCGCGACCTTCTCAGTAAAAAACTCCAGCGAAGGGATCGCCGGTGAAAATCCTTTTAGCGCAAGCTCACGCTCAGATACCGGAACGTAGTACGAAAGCGGTGTGAGCGCGCGCTGCGCCGGCTCCACTCGCGCAAACTGGCCCACACCGATGATCATGCAATACGGCGGAATCGGCACACCTTCCGAGTAAGTCCACGTGCGGTGGCCGCTCGCCGTTGTCTCCACGTGGTCCAACTTACCATTCGCGATCACTTCCTGGCCCGCAGGCGCCGTGATGTTGAACGTGATCGTCGCCTTTGCTGACGGATGGTCCAGCACCGGGATCCAGTGATGAACGCGGTCGGGCCAATTGTCACCAATCGCGGCGGGCTTGCCGTCTTTGTCGTTGGTAAGTATCAGGCCGTCTTTTGGTTTGCCGTGATAAAAGACCTCGATGACATACGAATCACCGGGGCTGGCAGCTTGCGGAAGATCAAAGTGGAGCTTGCCGTTTTTCCGAAGGAACGTGTACGAGCTGCCATTGAGTGTGACTCGATCTACGGTCAGGTCTCCAAAGTCAACATCGATCTCGCGCGTCGGTTTGACAATAGTCAGATAGATACGCGCGCTCGCGGAGGTGATCTCGGAGAGTTGATCGTTGAGCGTAATGTTGACGAGGTAATGTGTCGGGCGCCACGTGTCGATCAGGCGCTCGACGCGCGCGGCGAAGGTCGTGGAGAAGAGAAGAACTACCAGCGCGAAGGCGCAAAGGCGCAAAGGAAGACGCAAAGAGACACCTCGAAGTTAACGGATTCCGAGCATTAAGAGAGCTGAGCGATCGGAGACAGGCCGATCGCTGTTGAGCCAGGCGTTGTATGCCGTTAGCTCGTCGTCCGTGACGGGACGATTGCCGAGTCGCGCAGTCGGGGTGCGCTCAAACGCACGATTCGTGAGCGCCATGTGTGGTTGACGGACGGGTAAAGGATCTCCTCCGGCCAACCTGAGCTCTGCTGATTCGACGTCGGGGAAAAACTCGTCATAGGCCAGCAGGTGCCAGGTGGTTTCCGGGCCTTCGCCTTCGACGGCTAGCAAGCGCAGCAGTCCGAAGCCACTTTCCAGTTGGAATATCAGATCGTCGCCAGGAACAAACATACATTAACCACGGATCAAACGGATGAAGGCGGATTTTTTACTGCTTCGTTATAGCACTCAAAAGCTTTATCAGCCATGTGTGCGGCTGTGTAGTGCTCGCGGACGCCGCGGAAAGCGTTTGCGCTCAGATCGTGCGCGAGGTTTGAGTCACGGGAGATCCTGAGAATGGCTTCGGCGAGGCTTTGCGGATCGTCGGGCTCGACTAAGAGGCCGCCGCCCGTTCTTTCCACGATCTCGGTGAACGCGCCGCGGCGTGGTTGGACCAGCGGCACACCACAGGCCATCGCCTCGAGTAAGGAGACGCCTTTTGGCTCGTCGTATGTGGCGGGCATCGACATCATGTCGAGTCCACGCAGAAAGGCAATCTTCTCGGCGCGCTCCAAAACACCGCGATAGTGAAACTCACTGCCGAGGCCCGCATCCTGCAAGCGTTGCTGAATCGCTTCGAGATACCCTTTGCAATCTGTTGCCATGTAGCCTGCCGCTTCCAGTCGCGCTTCGGGCAAATCTCCCGACTGCCGCGCGATGCGATACGCTTCCGTCAGAACGTGCAGACCTTTCTCGGGCGCGATGCGTCCGAAGAAACCGACCGTGAATGGACCACTGTGATCAGCGTGTCGCATCTCGAAGCCTTCAGGGTTGATGCCGATCGGCACCACGCGGATCTTCTCGCGCGGGATGCCAAGATAACCCGGCATAAACTCGGCGTAATACTCTGACACGGATAAAAACAGATCTACGTGCGGCAGATGATCACGGATTAGATCGAATGATCGCGTGCGGTAGGGTTCCTGAAGGTTGTCGAGAAAGAGATCTTCGCCCTGGAGCGTGCACAGGATTGGCACGTTCAAGGCGTGTTTGATGGGTTGAGCGAGGCCGAGCAGGAGAGTGTAAGGAAGATTGACGACGTCGGGCGGCGCTTCGTCCTTAACCCAGTCGATAAACTTGTCGATCTCCTTGCGCTGAAATCCGCTTTCGCCTTTCAGCACGGAGACAGTCATCTCGCCCAGCGTCTTCGGATTAGTCGAGATAGAGCGGCGCGTTGCGAGGTTCAACGCCATCTTCGAGTCCCACAAACGATCGAGCCAGCGAGGTGTTTTCCGAAACAAGGGAACGTACTGCTCGAGGTAGGCGCTGATGCCGCCAAGAACTACATGATCGGTGCTGACGTTAGGCTCATCAGTGAGCGTTGGTGTGTAGACAGGCAATAGCAGCACGTCGTGACCACGCTTCATCAGCTCGGTGGCCATCGCATTATCGCGCAGGCAGCTGCCGCAATACATCCGGCCCGCTCCACCCGTGAGATAAAGAATCCTCACCTCGAATCCTCAGACGGCGACCGCCTGCTGGAATGCCCGGCGCGCGTAAAGATGATCGAAGAGATTGCCTTCGTGCGGCTGGTCCCAACTGACCTGATTGGTCGGTAGCGCACCGATGTTGAGACGATCGATACGCGCTGAGGCGACGAGTGTTTGAATAAGTTTTGGATCCCTGGTGATCGCAGTGACGACGAGTGTTGGTCCAAGGTGCGACGCAATTTTGTCCTGATCGACTTGTACGACACTCGCGAAAGGAAACAGAAACTCCTTCATCGCGAGTGGATGATCCGATTCGGAAAGGACGACTGTTGGCAGCAGGTACGAACAGTTGTTCCAGTGGGCGAGGCGTTCGCCGTCACGATATGCGGCCGTAACATCGCGAGCGCCCGGCTCAGTCAAGCCCTGTTCGATGATCGCATTGATCCGCGCGGCGACTTGCGGATCGACAAACGGCGCGAGCTGGGCGTTCTCGTCATCAGCGGCACGCGGCACTATCTGCGCGAGACGTTTTGCGAGTGCTTCGCTGATCTGTTCCGCGTGAGCGGGCGTCCAGACGGCTGACGCATTCACGCACGAGCGCCCGCCATTGTCGGCAATCGAAGCGACCATCACGTCGAGATACTGTTCCCAGTCGTCGACGCAGTCTGCGCCGAGGATGATCTTGCTGTAGCCTGGTCCATGAATCTCAACACGCGGGTCGTTGGACCACATGCCGGTCGTTGATGAGTCGCCAAACAGCAGTGAACGACCACAGCTTCGCAGGATCTCCGCGGCGCCGGCGTGATCGGTTGGATAGAAGCTGAACGCCTCGCGCGGCGCACCGGCCTTGATTAACGCCTGGATTATTCGATAAGGCGTCCAGGGCTCGGCGCTGCCGGGTTTGAGAACGAGTGGAATGCGCAGGGGAAATGCGGGTATCCAGAGCGAATGCACGCCCGGTGAGTTGTTTGGCAAAACGGCGGCGAGCGATTGCGTGCGCGGATAGAAACTGAGCGCGTGACCGTCGAGCTCGCCAAAGCCGCGATCGAGTAGATCCCAGTCGAGATTGCGCGTGAGACCGTTCAATACGGATTCCATGTTTGCAAACATGCTTTTAATTTTCAGCATGTTGCGACGCGCGAGAACGTAAGGCAGACCGGTTGTGGCGGAGACTTGACGTACGTAGTCTTCAGGGGATTGTGTTGCGTCGCCGAGGGGAAGGGAATCGTCGGTAAAGTGATTGGCGGCACGTGTGCAGATATCGACGAGCTCGCGGGTAGAGAAGCGGGCAAGAGCCGATGTGCCGATATCCTGGCGAGCGAGATCGCGACGGATCAATCCTGCGTTGGCCTGGCTTACTTCGACGAAGAGCTCGCGTGTTTGATGGTGCGGGACGCGCGAGATGTCGAGGCTTTTGTATTGATTACCGTGGCGCAGAATTGGTATGTGGAGCATGGTTGTTTACGACAGTCGTTGTACAAGATTACAGGATTTACAGGATTAACAAGACAAATCCAAACTCAATAGACCCCTTCGACGACGGTTGATTGGAAACGAGAGAACGGGCGGACGTTGCGGACGCCGTCCCACGGATACTCATCGCATGGCGGCTCACGCTCGGCTTCGTCGCGTTCCAAAAACCGCGGCATAAAGAATTCCTTTGTCAGAGTTGTTAAGCGAACACGGCCGGTCTGGCCGTATTCCACGATGCTATCAGGCTGATCCGGATCGACAACTTCCACCACGGCGCGAGGCAATGGCGGATAGTAAATGATCGCGTAGTTATCTTTCGGATCGCGCCGCTTGTGAACTGCCAAACCCATCAAAGTGTTGCCGTATGTGGGCGCGAAGTAAGCACCCTCGAGCAGCTCCTCGACCGCGAAACGATGAAACTGCGGCGTCATCTCAGTGCCACCACAAAACACGCCCGTGATCCCCATCTTCTTCAGCGAGACTTTCTCACACAGCGCTTCGAGCAGCTTCGGTGTCGTAAACAAACAACGAATCCCGTCATGCGCTTTTAATAAAGTGAGACCTTGCTCGACGACGTGCTGCTTGTACTGCTCGGCCATCTTCGGCTGGCCCATCTTGATCAACTTGATAACCCAGCGCGGATCGAGATCGACCATGAAACAGATACCACCGCGATGTTGCGCGAGGTGCTCGACTGCCAGACGCAGGCGACGCGGGCCAGTTGGACCAAGCGATAACCAGTCAGCGCCGCGCGGGAAGAACTCATCCGGCAGCGTGTCGCTGAACGCTTCGTAGTCGATGCGGAAGTCGTCGATATTGATACGCGACTTCGGCACGCCCGTGCTGCCGCCGGTTTCAAACGTGTAAACAGGTCGATCGGCGTAACCTTTCGGCACCCAGCGACGCACTGGACCACCACGCAGCCACTCGTCCTGAAAGAACCCGAAGCGCGAAAGGTCGTCGTAGGTTTGGATCTCTTTACGCGGGTCCCACGAGAGGTTTTTGGCGTAGTCTAACCAGAAAGGACAACCGGTTTCCGGATCGAAATGCCATGCGACAACTTCACGAACCCAGGCGTCCAGCTCTTTGGGTTTTTTAACCACGGATGAAACGGATTTGTTAGTCACGATTTAAGCGGATTAAGGAATAGTCTTTTCAGTTTCTCTCATTAAATCAGGAAAACGTGGATCGAGGCGAAGTTTCGCCAGGTGCGGATCGACGCGCACAAACGTGAAACCAACAGCATGCTCGCGTTCAGCCTGCGCGAGCCAGCGAAACGCGTTGTCGAAATCACTGAGCCAGGTGTAGATGATCGCGATCTCATAAGCAGTAACCCAGTTTTGCTGGCGGTTCGCGATGATCTCATTCAAGATCTGCCGCGCTTCATCACGTTTGCCGGTCGCGGCGAGCACATGCGCACGTTTCGCATGCGTAGTCGGCGTGTCGCCTGCGAAGCTTCGCTCCTGTTCGAACGCTGCCATCGCCTCGTTGTGCATGCCTTTCAGCTCGTACGCCCAACGGAGAATCGTGTGGGCGGCGACTGCCCCCGGATCGAGCTCCAACGCTTTTCGCGCCTGGGCCACTGCCTCATCAAACTTGCCGGCGAGAAACAGTACATTCGCGACCGCCGTTGCAATCACTGCTGATTGCGGCGAGATCTGTCGCGCCCGCTCGATCTCTGCGTAAGCCTCGTCGTGGCGTCCCATCGCAGACAAGCTGTAAGCGTACCAGCGGTGGGCCACCTGGTTACTGGGCTTCAGTTGAATCGCTTTGCGCAGCTCACGCTCAGCGTCAATCCAATCACGATCGTAGTGGAGTCGCACAAAACCGAGTGACGCATGGGCTTCAGGCAGGTTCGGATCGGCCTCAACCGCACGCA
>DATHTI010000146.1:0-2719 GCA_035463335.1 Pyrinomonadaceae bacterium
CGCGATCGGCGATGGCTATGCGATTGGCGATGGCTATGCCGTCGGTGACGGTTATGCGATCGGCGATGGTTACGCGATCGGCGACTGCGCCCTCGGCGACACCGGAGCGGGAATGAAATGACGGTTTCATCCACAGATTACACCGATTCTCTAAAACAATCTGTGTAATCTGTGGATAAAGAAATAGCACCGTGCGGACATGACAACTCAAAGACCAGATAAAACCAGCGTTTACATGTGGACGGTAGTGGCAGCCGGCATCGCCAGTTGCATCTACGCCTCCGTTACGCTTCCGCGCGGGATCATCGACGGTTATTTCCTGCTTTTGATACTGGTCACCGCAGTCATCGGTTCGCGCATCGCGATCCGGATCCCACAAATCAACGTAAACATCACGGTTGACGACACGTTCGTCTTCATCGCTCTCCTGCATTACGGCGGTGAAGCTGCCGTGATAACTGGCGCTCTCGCGGGTATCTGCTCGGCGTTGCGAATCAGTCGCAAGGTCAGAACGGTAGCTTATGGCAGCGCCGCGTTGGCATGTTCCGTGTTCATCACGGCAACCGTTCTCAAGCTTGCTTTCGGATCTACGACCGGGCTCCTGAAAAACGGGGCTTCGGTCGGTATCATCGCGCTTTGCGTGATGGGCCTGATCCAATACCTGGTCCATACCGGTCTCGGAGCTATTGTCACTGCGCTCAAAGCTAACCAGTCGATCTGGCACATGTGGAGCCGCAACTTCCTCTGGATGTCGATCAGCTATTTCGCTGGTGCGGCGGGCGCCGGATTTATCGTGAGCAGTCTTGGGACCACTCGCTTCTGGGCGTTTCTGATCTGCATTCCGGTCATCATCATCGTTTACTTCAGCTACGACCGTTACATGCGCGAAGTGAAAGCTTCAGCGCGTCACGCCGAAGAAGCTGAACGCGCGCGCGCCGAGCTCGAACACCAGCGCGCCGAACAAGCCGAGAAACACGTTCAGGAGCTGAACAACTACATCGCGGAGCAGGAACGCATCAGCCGCGTGCTTGAAGAAACAAAGGAACACTTCCGTCACGCCGCCTTTCACGATTCACTGACTGGACTGCCCAACCGCGCGATGTTTACCGAGCTGCTCAAAGCGGAGATCGAAAGCTCGAGCCGCCGGAGCGATCACATATTCGCCGTGCTCTTCCTCGATCTGGATCGTTTTAAAAACATCAACGATAGTTTGGGCCACACACACGGTGACCTGCTGCTCGTGGCGTTTGCCGAGCGACTCGAACGAACACTGCGTCCGATCGATACGCTCGCGCGTTTCGGTGGTGATGAGTTCGCGATCCTGTTGAGCGGGATGACTGACGAGGCTGACGCCGTGCGCGTCGCGCAGCGGATTCAGGACGAGCTCAGCCAGCCGTTCGTGCTCGATAAGAACTCGGCTTTTGCCACCGCCAGTATAGGCATCGCGTTCAGCTCGACTGGTTATGATCGCGCTGACGACATTCTGCGTGACGCAGACATCGCGATGTATCGCGCGAAGGAGAATGGCAAAGCGCGTTACGAGGTGTTCGATCACGGCATGCACGCGCGCGCGGTTTCGCGACTGCAACTCGAAAGCGACCTTCGCCAGGCGATCGAAAACAAGGAATTCTGTGTTTACTACCAGCCCATCGTTTCCCTTGCTACGGGACGTCTCGCGGGTTTCGAAGCGCTCGTGCGCTGGAACCATCCACGTCGTGGTTTAGTCTCGCCGGCCGACTTCATTCCGGTGGCGGAAGAGACTGGTTTGATCGTGCCGATCGGGCAGTGGGTATTGAATGAAGCGTGCGCGCACGTGCGGCAGTGGCAGATTGATTCGCCGAGCCATCGCTCGTTGAGCTTGAGCGTGAACCTGTCGGCGCGACAAGTGGCGCAGCCGGATCTGTTGGAACGGATCAAAGGCGCGCTGGAGACGAGCAAGCTGAACCCGCACTGCCTGAAACTCGAGATCACGGAGAGCGTGGTGATGGATAACGCGGAGGCGGCGGCGTTGATGTTCAAGCAACTGCGTTCGCTCGGCGTGCAGTTGAGCATCGACGATTTCGGAACCGGGTATTCATCGCTCAGCTACCTGCATCGTTTCCCGCTCAACTATCTGAAGATCGATCGTTCGTTCGTGATGCGACTCACCACGGACAACGACAATGCCATCGTCCGCACGATTTCGACCCTGGCGCGCAACCTCGGCATGGAAGTGATTGCCGAAGGCATCGAGACCGAGGAACAGTATCAACAACTGAAGATGCTGGGTTGCGAGTTTGGTCAGGGGTTTCTCTTCTCACGGCCAGTGAACAGTGACGGCGTTGAGCGCCTGCTCGCTCGTGATGCGCACCGCGACACCGAGCCCGTTCTCGACCTCGCGCTGCCGGTTGAAGACGAGAACCTCGTCGCCTACTCAATCATGTAAATCCTGTTCATCCCTGCAATCCTGTCCAACTTGACCTTTGTGTATGCGCATCTTTGTGGTTTAGACTGCCCTGAGGTCATCTGACAGGAGCTTTTATCTGATGCGACTACTGAGTTGGAAACTAGTCTTAACACTTTTATTTACAACACTTGTATTTACACCCGTTCAGGCGCAGAACGCGGCCGCTGACGTCGTATTGGTGTTGCCGTTTGAAAACACTTCGAAAGCCTCCGACGGCGCGCCGCGTGGCGAATACAACTGGGTGGGCGAGAGTTTTGCCGACGCGCTTGCCGA
>DATHTI010000147.1:0-5488 GCA_035463335.1 Pyrinomonadaceae bacterium
AGTTTGTAAAAACCGAGTATTGGACCATCGCGGCGAATCTGAGCTCGAAACTGCCGCCGGTGTTCGATTCGCGCCTGTTCAAGATCGGCGAGCAGACGGTCAAGACGAGCGGTTTCGATCAGGACCTCAAGAAGAACGAGATCCTGATCGGGGAGCAGACGAAAGCCGACGAGATCGTCGCCGAAGCGCAACAACAGTCGTTCGTCGTCGGCGACGTAACCACGAAGGAACGGAAGCGCAATCCGGTGCCGCCGTTCATCACGTCGAAACTGCAACAGGAAGCGTCGCGCAAGCTGGGTTTCGCGGTGAAGAAGACGATGATGCTCGCGCAGAAGCTTTACGAAGGCGTCGAGCTTGGTGACGAAGGCTCAGTCGGTCTAATCACTTACATGCGAACTGACTCGACTCGCGTCTCGGACGCGGCCCTCGGTGAAGTTCGTGATTTCGTGAATCAGCAATACGGCGCCGATTATCTTCCCGAAAAGGCTGTTTTCTATCGCTCGAAGAAAGACGCGCAGGACGCGCACGAAGCGATACGTCCGACCGAAGTCGCACGCACGCCTGACTCGCTCGCGAACTATCTCAAACCCGAAGAGCTGAAACTCTACCGGCTGATCTGGCAGCGCTTCGTCGCGTCGCAGATGATGCCTGCTTTATTCGATCAAACAACGATCGACATTCAGGCCGGCAGGTTTATTTTCCGCGCGACCGGTTCGGTTCAGAAGTTTGACGGCTTCCTCAAGATTTATCAGGAAGGCCGCGACGAAAAGGCAGAAGACGACGACGAAGCTGAGCGCAGCCTGCCGCTCGTCGAAAAGGGTGAGAACCTGAAGCTGAATTCGATCACGCCCGAACAGCACTTCACCGAGCCGCCGCCGCGCTACACGGAAGCGACGCTCGTGAAAGCGCTCGAAGAGAAGGGTATCGGACGGCCTTCGACTTACGCCGCGATCATGTCGACGATTCAGGAGCGTGAGTACGTCGAGAAGATCCAGGGACGCTTTCATCCGACCGCGCTTGGCAAGACCGTCAACGATCTTTTGATCGACGGCGGCTTCGACGATCTCTTCAACGAGACTTACACCGCGCGCATGGAAGAAGAGCTCGACGAGATCGAGGAAGGGAAGATCCGTTGGACCAAAGCGCTGCGCGAGTTTTACGACAAGTTTGAAGGCGACCTGAAACAGTTTCAGCACTACATCAAGGACATCAAAGAAAAGAACGTCCCGACTGAAGAGGTGTGTTTGAAGTGCAACACGCCGGGCATGGTCCAGAAGTGGGGACGCTTTGGCTCATACTTGAAATGTCTCAACTGCGAAGCGACACGTGATGCTGAGCCAGCGGGTTCGAACGGCAATGGAGCTTCGACCGAGCTGCAAGCGTCGAGTGAGGAAGCAGCCGAGCCGGAAACCTGCGATCTGTGTGGCAAGCCGATGCAGTTGAAGCGCGGCCGTTTTGGTCCATTCCTTGGCTGCACCGGTTATCCGGAGTGTCGCAATATCAGGAAGATCGGTAAGACTGGCGTGGCCGCACCAGCGCCTGTGCCGATTGATGAGAAGTGTCCGGTTGACGGCGCGCAACTGGTGAAGCGCGTCGGGCGCTTCGGCGAGTTTATCTCGTGCTCGAATTATCCGAAGTGCAAGTACATCAAGCAGGAGACGGTGGGAGTTTCCTGTCCACGACCGGGCTGCAAGGGCGAGATCGTTGTGAAGAAGTCGAAACGCGGCAAGGCGTTTTACGGCTGTTCCGAATATCCGAACTGCAACATCGTTTACTGGGACAAGCCCGTACTCGAGACGTGTCCTGATTGCAACGCGCCGTTCCTCCTCGAGAAGACCACGAAGAAGCAGGGGACCTTCCGCTACTGCGCCAACGAAGATTGTCCCAGCCACGAAAAGGCACAAAAAACACAAAAAGTGTCTTAGCCACAAAAAGGCACAAAGCACAAAAAGTTCTAACTCATTTTGTGCCTTTTGTGCCTCTTGTGGCACTATTGCTTGTCCACCCTATCTTTTAGGTACAACTCGAGGAGACCACCATGATTCTTCGGCGTTCTGCGGCCGTAGCGCTGCTCCTGATCTTCATCATCTCGCCGGCTTCTCTGCTTGCACAACAGACACCGGCTCCCACACCAGATCCAAACGATCCAATTCAGCGCATCAAGGAAGAAGGCATGAAGCGCTCGCAGGTCATGCAAACGCTGAGCTACCTGAGCGACGTCATTGGACCACGCCTGACTGCGTCACCGGGCATGAAGCGCGCCAATGAATGGACGCGCGATCAGCTAACCAAGTTTGGACTTCAGAATGCGCACCTCGAAGCGTGGGGACCGTTCGGTCGCGGCTGGACCTTGAAACGATTCTCAGCACAGGTGACTGAGCCAACCGCCATCCCTCTGATCGCATATCCGAAAGCATGGTCGCCCGGTTTGTCGAGCCCGCTCACGACTGACGTTGTTTACTTCGACGCGAAAACAGAAGCAGACTTCGAAAAGTTCAAAGGCAAGCTCAACGGTAAGATCGTCTTGACAGCGCCGATGCGCGAGGTCGCGGCGCACTTCGAGCCACTCGGCACGCGCTTGAACGAGAAAGAGTTGTTGACACTCGCGGACGCGCCCGAGCCTCGTCCGAGCGGTCCTCGCAGAAATGCCTTCGACAACCCAACTTTCCGGGCCGCGGCGGAGTTCGCTGCCGCGAAGCTGCGCTTCTTCCAGGCGGAAGGCGCGGCAGTGCTACTCGAGCCCGGCCGCGGCGATGGCGGCACGATCTTCGTGCAGTCAGCGTCCGTTCCGCAGCCGCCACGCGATCCGAACGCAACTGGACCAGCAGGCCGCGGCACTCCGCCATACGACAAGAGCGCGCCGAAAACAACGCCGCAGGTCGTCGTTGCTGCCGAGCATTACAACCGGATGGTGCGTATGTTGCAGGCCGGCGAGCCTGTGAAGATGAGTGTCGAGCTGGCCGTTGCGTGGCAGGACGCGGATCTCATGGGCTACAACACCATCGCCGAGATTCCCGGCACGGATCTCAAAGACGAGGTCGTGATGCTCGGTGGTCACATGGATTCGTGGCACTCCGGCACCGGCGCCACTGACAACGCCGCGGGCTGTGCAGTTGCGATGGAAGCCGTGCGCATCATTCAGGCGCTGGGTCTCAAACCGCGTCGCACGATCCGGATCGCGTTGTGGAGTGGTGAAGAGCAGGGACTGCTCGGCTCACGCGCTTACGTTGCCGAGCACTTCGGCGCCATGCAAAACCCGGCGACATCCGCTGCGCCGGCGACAGGTGGCGCGAACAACAACACGATGGGCGGTGGAAATGGAAACGGTGCTCCGGCTGGACCAACACTCGTCACGAAGCCCGCGTACGAGAAGCTGAGTGCTTACTACAATCTCGATAACGGCACGGGCAAGATTCGTGGCGTATACCTGCAAGGCAACGAAGCCGTGCGACCCCTCTTCCGGCAGTGGCTCGCGCCGTTCCGGGATCTTGGCGCGACGACGCTCACGATCGCGAACACCGGCGGTACGGACCACCTCGCGTTTGATGCGATTGGTTTGCCGGGCTTCCAGTTTATTCAGGACGAGATCGAATACGACACGCGCACACACCACTCAAACCAGGATGTGTTCGATCGTATTCAAGCGGACGACATGAAGCAGGCAGCGACGATCATGGCCGCGTTTGTTTACCAAACCGCGATGCGCGATCAGAAGTTGCCACGAAAATCGAGGTAATAACATCCGTGTGATCCGCGGTTAATTAACCACGGATTACACGGATTTATTTTGGATTGCCGCCGCCCGTCATCACGTACGCCTTCACATAGCGGCGCAGATCTTCAACATTGGTTTTGCGATAGGCGGGAAAGTCGTTCGCTATTCCAGCATCGGGAATCGCGAGCAGAATAAAAGCCTCCAAAAGTCCCTCTTTGTTTAGCTTGCGAAGTATCTGAAGCGAAGGGTCTTCTTTTTTCGGATCTATCTTCTGGTTCTGGACCGCCTCGAGTGCTCCACGCAACGCAGCCGCTTCCTCTTTCAAGCTGTGGCGGTAAGTCTTCTCGTTCGGATAGTGCTTCGCAAACTCTGACTGCCAGCCGGCCCGGATGATTCCATACATCATCCACGCGCCTGCCGCTCCATTCTTCTTGTCATCTTTACCGCCGAAGATGTTAGCGTCGAGCGTGATGGTTGTGCCTTTGTCCTTTTGAGCCACGTTAGTCGGTATTTCAACACGCGGATGTGCGAGCTCAACGTGAACTTTATCGCCCCAGTTGACAAAGCCCGCGCGCGCGAGACGGCTGTAAGGCTCAGCGATGTAAGCCTCGACAAACTTCTCACCTGCTTCAGTTACCTTGCCCTGTTTCATCAGCGAGTCGCCCCAGTAGCGATAAGCAGTTTCGCGATCAGGATTGATCTTGACCGCACGCGCGAACCATTCGCCGGCTTTTACCTGGTCTGCGGTTTTGAAGTAGACGTCGCCGGTGAAGAGTGCTGCTTCGTAAAGGTTCGGATCGAGGAGCAGCGCGCGCTGGTACATCTCGATCGCTTTGGGAAACTCTCCTTTAGCAAACGCAGCTTCGCCTTCGTGCATTGCCTCGTTGACTTCTTTCTTGGGTGAGAAGCTGCCGTCGTCTCCGCCGTCCGGCGGAATACCTTCAATCATCGCTTTCAGAAGCGTACTGTTTGCACCGAGTTTTTGCGCTTGCACGAGAAGGGCGCGGCCTCGTTTGCGAGCTGACTTACGCTCTTCGGGAGTCTTCAAGTAAGCGCTCTGAGTGAACACGAGCATGCCGAGATTTTCGATGACATCAGGATCTTCCGGATACTTGAGCGCGAGCTGTTCGAAGAGGGGCAAAGCCTCGACGTACTTCGCGTCTTTGTAAAGCTGAAAAGCGCGTTGGCGCTCTGGATCGTCCTGGGCTGCGGTGGTAACGACCGAAGCGAGAAGCAGGAGGACGAGGATTCCGATTTTTGGAGATTTCAAATTGATGGGCATAGTGCGGGAGAGTCTATCCCGCGGAGGAATAAAGAGCAAAGACTTGAGCCACAGATCTGCGCAGATCTGTGGCTCCAGATTTAGCTCGGGTTGCGTTCGAGCGAGGGTTGGTAATTGGCCGATCTCTGTTCCGCGCGCTTTTCTGCGTTCGGAAGATGATCCCCAATGAAGTTTCGCAGCGAAGTGATCAGCGCTGGTAGCACCACCGTCTTCGCCGTCTTGGAAAGCTCCTGCACAAAAGCATCGCCAATATTTCCAGCCTCGTTCTTAACCCGGTCGAAGGCTGGTGTGCTGGCGATCTTCTGGAAGAAGTTTGGTCCAGAGTCGTGCATGCCGTTGTCGGCTTTCGCGTGCATGCCGGCGGGAGCAGCCATCGCCGCGCTACTGACAATTCCCTGCGTCGAGTAATGTCTCGACTCCTCACCGTAGCGATCGATTGCCGAGTGATACTCGCCGTCGTCGCCTTTCACATAACCAGCAATGCAGTAGCC
>DATHTI010000148.1:0-7184 GCA_035463335.1 Pyrinomonadaceae bacterium
ACCAATCACGTGCGCGATCACGTGGTCCTGGTGTTTGTTTGTCTCCGCGGCTGTCCATGTCATCTAGATCTCAAACTCCATCAAGCTCTTTGACTTCACTGCCGCGAGTGCGGCACAGATCAGTGCGCCCATGCCACCTACGACGACAGAAAACGGTGCGCCGATCACTGCTGCGAGAGCGCCCGCCTCCAATTCGCCGAGCTGTGGGCCACCCATGAAGAACATCATGTTGATCGACGTCATCCGCCCGCGCAGATGGTTGGGCGTGACTAGCTGCCGGATCGTCTGGCGCAGGACCGTGCTGACCGTGTCCGCCGCGCCTAACGTGGCAAGCATCAGCAACGAGATCCAAAACACGGTCGAGACTCCGAAACCCGCTGTCGCAACGCCAAACACTGCCACCGAAGCGACTACCAGTCTTCCCTGCCTTCGAAAACTTCCGATGCGCGCCATTACGAGCGCTGTCAAAACGGATCCGCTCGCGGGCGCTGCCGCGAGAAACCCATATCCGCGCGCGCCGACGTGCAAACGTTCCTGCGCGAAGATGGGCAGTAACAGAGTGGCTGAGCCAAAGAACGTCGCCGCAAAGTCGAGCGTCATCGTCTGCACGATGATCGGAGTGTGCCAAACGAATCGCAACCCTTCTTGCAGCGCTCCAAAGCTCAAAGCTTTCCGGCGGCCACCTTGTAAATCGGGTTTACCACTCGTTTTCATCGCAATGAGAGCAGCGATGACGGCCAGAAAGGAGAGGGCGTTAACGCCATAAATAATCGCGGGCCCGGTTTCGGCGAGTATGAAGCCCGCGATTGCCGGCCCAACGATGATAGCGACATGGAAAACCATGACTCCGAGGCTGACCGCGTTGGGAAAGTCTTCGTCAGGTACGAGTGTGGGCATGAATGCCTGGCGTGCGGGAGTGTCGAACGCCTGGGCCGCGGCGCCTACTGCGCTGAGCACGTAGATGGGCCAAACACTCTCGAGTCCGGCAAAAGTTCCGGCAGTCAGCAGCGCCGCACTCAACAGCATCATCGTCTGCGTCACGATCATCAGCTTTTTTCGATCGATTGCATCGGCAATGACGCCGCCCGCCAGGGAGCAGATGATGATCGGCAGGCCGCGAAAGAGACCAACGAGACCAAGCGCTAATGCAGATTTAGTGAGGAGATAGACGTGCCAGTTGATCGCGACAAACTGCATCTGCGATCCGGTCACAGACACAATCTGGCCCAACCAGAGAAGCCGAAAATCGCGGTGACGTAAAGCAGCAAATGCCGAATTACTGGAAGAGATCACGTATCGCCGTATGACTCGTTCAACTTGCGGAAATGGTAGGCCATGGCGGCATGACGCAGCAACTCAGTCATGCGGTCGTGATGTGTGCGCGCCGCTTCGATGAAGAACCGCCAGAACTCACGACGCTCGGCATCAAGCACGCCCAGCTTAAACGCGATGCGCAAAAACGCAGTTACGGCTTTGAGACCGTGATACTGGTGCGCTTCGGGAAAATCCTGCGGCGTACGTTGCAACGACTCGAGCGCGCGACGGTAATACTCGCTCGGTTTGTAAATCGTGCGCATGATTGTTTGATAGCCGCTGATTAGTTTGTCGACGTCCATCTTCGGAATGAAGTTAACAGTGGCGATCGTGTTGTTGCCCGTTGCGTCGGAGCCCAGCAGGCGGCCTTCACGTTCAAGGCGTTTCCAGAGCTGTGTGTCCGGGAGCGCGTTGAGCATTCCCACCATCGCCATCGGAATCGCGCTCTCACGAATAAACTCGATCTGGCGTTCGAAAATATCTTCCGGATCGTTATCGAAGCCGACAATAAATCCGGCCATTACTTCCATGCCGCGACTCTGTATCTTGCGAACCGAGTCAAGCAGGTTGCCGCGGTTCTGAGACTTCTGCGCTTCCTTCAGGCTCTCTTCGACAGGCGTCTCGATCCCCAGAAACACGCGACGGAAGCCGGCGTCTTTCATCGAATCTAACAGAGCGTCGTCGTCAGCGAGGTTTACGCTCGCCTCTGTCAATAACGAAAACGGAAATCCGTTCTTCTTTTGCCAGTCGATCAACTCGGGCATCAGCAGCCTGACGTTTTTCTTGTTGCCGATAAAATTGTCGTCGACGATGAACAGTGGACCACGCCAGCCGAGCTGTTTCAACGCATCAAACTCGGCGAGCATCTGCTGATTGCTCTTCGTGCGCGGCGAGCGGCCGTAGATCTCGATGATGTCGCAAAACTCACACGAGAACGGGCAGCCGCGCGAGTACTGAACCGACATGCAACTGTATTTTTTGAGATTGACGAGGCCGAAATCCGGAATCGGACTCAATGATAATGGCGGGCGCTCAGGCGCTTTGTAAGTGCGTTTTGCATCGCCGCGCTCGAGGTCTTTGAAGAACTGCGGGAGCGTGGTTTCAGCTTCACCCTGAAAAATGTGATCGGCGTGCGGAAGCTCCTCGATAGTGCTGGTGACGTATGGTCCACCCAACACGATCCGCTTTCCTCGTTCTTTGCAGCGCTTCACCGTTTCGTGCAGCGACTCCTTCTGAGCCAGCATGCCGGTAATGAAGACCATGTCTGCCCACTCGATGTGTGAGTCTTTTAACCGCTCGATATTCAGGTCAACCAGACGCCGCTCACACGAATGAGGCAACAAACCGGAAACAGTAATTAGACTAAGTGGTGGAAAAACGCAGCGTTTGCCCTCAAAAGGTAACGCATGTCGAAAACTCCAGTAGGTTTCCGGGAACTCGGGGTTCACAAGCAGGATCTTCATAGTAATCATATAAACGATGTTTCGATGCGAAACAAACTCGGAGCGGTAATAATTGTGTAAAAATAACGTTGTGCTATAAAATCCGACACTAACTCGCCTGAATTAACGAAAGGTACCACAGCATTATGAAAACTCAGCTTGCGCGCGCACTCGCGACCATTTTGATCGTACTGTTCTCTCTCTCGCCCGCATGGGCCACCTGCGGCGGCGGTGGTGGCGGTGGAACTGGCGGTGTCGGCGGTGGCGCCAGGAGCGAAGGCCCTGCACCGGCCGTGTATATGGTGCCGTGGAAGATCTGGGAAGCGCGCAGTGCGCCTAACAAAGGGCTTGTCCTTTACTGGTTCCCGGCGAACAACAACGAGGTCAATAAGTCGAGCCTGCGGGCATCGCGGATCCTCACAGTTTATTCTTCGCAGTGCGTCGCAATGACAGTGGCTGACGCAAAAACACCGGAATTGCAGCCGATCATTGGCGACTCTGCCGTGCCTGTGGCAATTCTGGCCACTGCTGATGGATCGCCGATCAAGAAGATCGAAAACACTGGCGGTAAGCTCAAGGTCGACCAGGTCGAGAAGGTGCTCGAAGCCGAGATGAAACAGCGCGAGACCACTCTCGACACGCAGTTGAAAGACGCGAAAGAGAAAATCAAAGCCGGCGACAATCAGGGCGCGATCGCGCTGCTGAAACCCGTTGCCGAAGAGAAATGCCTCTTTCCGAAGAAGGCGAAAGACGCAGCGAAAGAGCTGAAGAAGCTGGGCGTCGGCGAAGTCGGCAGCATTCCCGCAGCGCCCGTCCTGGATCGTGTGCAGGGCGCGCGTATCGAAGCAGTGTTGCGACAGGGCTTGCGGGCCGAAATTGCTGAGCGTTACATGACGGCCTTACGGCTGTACCAGAAAGCCCACCAGATGGATCCCGCCGATCCGACCCCGCTTCGTTACCTCGGCGAGCTTTATCGTCATCACACGGGCGAGTGGGACAAAGCTCGAGAGACTTTCAATAAAATTCTGAATATGCCGGCGGATGCTGTCGCGCGCGCCGTGGCGCTCCACGGGCTCGGCAAAATGACGATTCACGATGGCGAGTTTAAAAAAGGATTGTCGTTGATGGAGCAGTCCGTGACCGAGTTTCCGCTCGCGCTCGCTTATCGCAATCTCGCCGTCTACTGGAACTCCGAAGGCGATCTCGTAAAGGGTAATGCTTACACGCAAAAAGCGCTCGCAATGGATCCGAAGGATCCTTACAACCTCGTGTTTGCAGCAGTCTTCATGGCAGCCTCAGGAAATGGCGACGAAGCACTGAAGATCGCGCGTCAGAATCGAAACTTGTTGCCTGCGTCGTACAACCTCGCGGCGATTTACGCGCAGACCGGCCATCGTCGCCAAGCGCTCGCGTTGCTGCAACGACACTTCTTCCGTTACGAGCGTTACCAGGCAGTTCGCGCGAAGGAGATGATGGAAGCGCGCGTCGATGCTGTGTTTGATTCGCTGCGACAGGATTCAGCGTTCCTCGCGCTGACGAGCGGCGCCGACGGCAAGCTCCAGATGCCGATGCGAAATATGACCGGCACGCAGAATCGTTAATGCTGAAGACGAGCCACGGATCTCCACGGGTGAACGCGGATCAATCCGTTTCCGTCTCTGGAAATCCGTGGCAAGTCATCGCCGCTTCCGCAGTCGGTACCATGATCGAGTGGTACGACTTCTACATCTTCGGTAGTCTCGCCGTAACAATCTCACCGCTCTTCTACCCCGAAGGTAACGACACACTCGCGCTTATCGCTTACCTGTCGACGTTTGCCGTCGGGTTTGTGGTTCGTCCTTTTGGTGCACTCTTCTTTGGACGCATCGGCGATCTTGTCGGGCGCAAGTACGCGTTTCTCGTGACGCTGCTAATCATGGGCGGCGCTACTGCCGCGATCGGTTTCCTGCCGACTTACGCGACGATCGGACTCGTTGCGCCCGTGATTTTGTTAGTCATTCGCGTGCTTCAGGGACTCGCGCTCGGGGGCGAGTATGGCGGCGCGGCCGTTTACGTTGCCGAACACGTTGCTGATGAAAAGCGCGGCTTCTACACCAGTTTCATTCAAATCACGGCGACGCTTGGTCTGTTTATGTCGCTGGCGGTCAGTATCATCGTGCAGAACTCGATGTCGCGCGAGGCGTTCAGCGCATGGGGTTGGCGTGTGCCGTTCATCATCTCGATCTTTCTTGTCGCGATTTCGCTTTACATTCGCTTGCGCATGAAGGAATCGCCGATCTTTAGTCAGATTAAGTCTGCCGGCATGACTTCCGCCAAGCCGCTCGTCGAAGCGTTTACGCATTGGGACAACTTGAAACGAGTTCTGATCTCTTTGTTTGGTGCGACTGCGGGGCAGGGCGTGGTTTGGTACACAGGACAGTTCTACGCGCTCTTCTACCTGCAAACAGTGCTGAAAGTAAACGCGCGCTCGGCGCAATACATCATTGCGATTGCGCTGTTGCTGGCGATGCCGTTCTTCATAGTCATGGGAGCGCTTTCGGATCGTATTGGACGCAAGTGGATCATGATGGCGGGATGTTTGCTCGCGGCGGTGTCTTACATGCCGATTTACAGTGCGATGCAAAATGCGGCGGGCTCGAATGTCGTCACGGTAACGTCTCAGCGAGACCGCGTCACAGGCGCGGAGAGTCTCACGCCGCAAACCGAAGTTAACGGCGTGCTGGAACCAGCGAAAGAGGTTCTGCCTTACACAAATTTTGCTGCCCTGATTAGCTCTCCGATCGCACTGAAATTGATCGTGCTCGTGTTTATCCAGGTTTTCTTCGTGACGATGGTGTACGGCCCAATCGCAGCGTATCTGGTCGAAGCATTTCCAGCCAAGATCAGGTACACATCACTTTCGCTCCCATATCACATCGGCAATGGCATCTTCGGTGGTCTACTGCCGGTGATTGGTCTCTCCGTCGTCGCAAACACCGGCAACATCTACGCCGGCCTTTACTACCCAATCATCGTCGCCAGCATCACCTTCATCGTCGGCTCGTTGCTGCTGAAAGAGACCAGGCACACACTCATCTGGGATGAGGTAAATCCGCGTTAATCGCGTTCATTCCGCCTCGATAAACCACGCCGTTCTTCATCACGAATACGACCTTCTGAATATTCTCGATGTCCTTCAGCGGATCGCCGGAGACGGCGACGATGTCGGCCCACTTGCCGGCTGAGAGGGTGCCCAGGTGTTTGTCCCGGCCTAGCAACTTCGCGCCGCTGGAGGTTCCGGCGACGATTGCGTCCATGGCGCTCATGCCGCCCCATTGGACCATCAGGACAAACTCGTGCGCGTTCGTTCCGTGAGGGACAACGCCTGCATCAGTGCCAAGCGCGATAGGGACTTTGTTTGCGACAGCTAATTTGATCGCCTGACGCATGGCCGCAGCCGCAGCCAACGCCTTCTCAGCACGCAGTCCCTTCAATACTCCGGTTTTCGCAGCACGCTCGACCGCCTCAGCCGCTGATAATGTCGGCACGAGAAACGTCCCCTGCTGCTTCATCATGCGGGCTCCCTCCGCGTCGAGAAAAGAGCCGTGCTCGATCGACGAGACGCCCGCGCGCACCGCGATCTTGATCCCTTCGGTGCCATGCGCGTGCGCCGCCACTTTCCGCTCCAGCTTGCTGGCCTCGTCAACCATCGCTTTCAATTCTTCGAACGTGTACTGCGTCGCGCCGACGGCATCTCCTTCCGATAACACGCCACCCGTGGCGCACGTCTTGATCACGTCCGCGCCATATTTGATCTGGTAGCGAACTGACGCGCGAATCTGATCCGGCCCGTCAGCTATGCCCTCTTCAATTCCCCGATCAAACAGTCCCGGCCGAAAGCCATTGTCATCGCAATGACCACCGCGAATGCCGAGTGAATGGCCTGCGGTCATCATCCGTGGTCCAGGCGTCCAGCCTTCGTCAATGGCCTTTCGCAAAGCCATATCGTCAAACTTGCCGGACGCGCCCACATTGCGCACGCTCGTAAAACCAGCCATCAAAGTGGCGCGCGCATTGGCCACACTCAGAATCGCTGCGAACGACTCAAAATCTCTCACCGCCGCGTTGTCGCCCGCCGGATCACCCAACACGCGACCAATCAAGTGTGTGTGCGCATCGATGAAGCCCGGCATTAGAGTGACGTCGCCGAGATCGATCATCCTGGCGTTTGCAGGAACACCTACGACCTCCGCTGTTCCGACCGCCGTGATCATGTTGTCAGTGACGACTACAACAGCGTTGTTTATTGGCGCGGCGCCAGTGCCGTCGATGAGTCGTGCCGCTCTCAGCAGGACCATGCCCTTGCCAATGGGAGGCTCAGGCGTGATCCGTGGCGCTGGAGTTTGCGTTTGCGCTAGAGCTGTTACGCACAAGGAATGGACCAGAAAC